>JAEYRR010000086.1 GCA_023435505.1 Bacillota bacterium
GCTATGCACTTTATGGTAAATGACAGTCCTTTGGCGGGACAGGAAGGAAAATATATAACCTCTCGTCACTTAAGAGAACGTCTATTTAGAGAATTAAATACCGATGTATCTCTACGAGTTGAAGAAACAGACAGTCCTGATCGTTACAAAGTATCTGGACGTGGTGAATTACATCTTTCTGTATTAGTAGAAAATATGCGTCGCGAAGGCTATGAATTCGCTGTAAGTAAGGCAGAGGTTTTATATCACAGAGATGAGGAAGGACACCTATTAGAGCCTATGGAACGTGCTATCATAGACGTACCAGAAGAGTTTACAGGAAGTGTTATCGAAAAACTAAGCTCCCGTAAAGGTGAACTGCAAAGTATGCTTCCTATGAACGATGCTTATACCAGATTAGAATTTCTTATTCCTGCAAGAGGTTTAATCGGCTACCGTGGTGAATTCATGACAGATACGAAAGGCAACGGCATCATGAACACTATTTTTGAAGAATATGGCCCTTACAAAGGCGATATCTCCTATCGTAAACAAGGTAGCTTAATAGCTTTTGAATCCGGTGAATCAATCACCTATGGTCTGTTTAACGCTCAGGAACGTGGTACCTTATTTATCGGTGCCGGTGAAAGGGTTTATGCTGGTATGATTGTGGGCCAGAATGGCAAAACAGACGATATTGAAGTAAATGTATGTAAGAAAAAACAGCTTACCAACACCCGTGCATCCGGTAGTGATGAAGCTCTACGACTGACTCCTCCTACTATTCTTAGTTTAGAGCAGGCTCTTGATTATATTGATACTGATGAGCTTTTGGAGATCACTCCAGAAAGCTTAAGACTTAGAAAGAAGATTTTAGATCCTACCATGCGTATGCGGGCAAAACGAAACGCTAAATAAACTCATTGCAATATGTTAAAAGGGCATCCTAACTATAGGATACCCTTTTTTATGTACAAGACTTTTTATATACTCCACTCTGCCTCAAGCAGGGTCGCATAAACCTTATGTATATATCTCTGAATCTGTTTGGTTGAGATAATATTATTAGAGGTAAGGACTCCTGTAAAATACTTAGCTATTGTTTGTTTAGAAATGATTTTTTGATTCTCTAAATCTCTTGATAAGTTCATTAATACAATCTCATACCGAAGCATTCTAGACAGCATAGTTGGCCCGTACCAAGATAGGGCTACTATCAAATCATCAATAAACTCCTTTTCTTTACTTTTCAGAGCATCTTTCTTGATAGGAAGAATCTTAAAACCATGAGAAGTAAAACTTTCACTAATGTTTTTATATGGCATATTTTGCTCATTAATGATGTAATCATCTTCAAACATTGGCTCCTTTTCTAATGCCAGATAAAAACCCTGTATAAAGTATAAATACATCTGAAGTTCAAACAAGCTGATATGTCCTTCTAATTTATTAATAATATATTGAGCTACCACCTTTATTTTTGATTCTAAGAGTCTAGACTCTACTGCTTGGCAGCATTTTCTATATGCAACAGGAGTCAACCGACCTTTATTCTGCTGTAGTATCTCATAAAAATATCCTGGATTATGTAATATGTATAATAACTTATCTGAGTATTCTCTAGTAGGTAGATCACCTTCCATATATCGAATTACTGTAGTCTCTCCCCATCCTAACAGACTAGCTAATGGCTTCTTACCAATGCGATAATTAATCAGTATCTGATTCATTTCTTCAATCGTAATTAAATCAGTTATTCCACTTTTGTTCATCCGATTATCTCCATTCATTACATTATATATCATAAGTAGACAAATAACGACTTCTACTTTACTATATGATAGTATATACTACTAGGTTAGGTCAATAAGAAATATTTTAAATTCTACAATGGTAAAACAAAAGGTATCTGAAATCAGATACCTTTTCTAAATATTATTTTATTTTATTTTATTAGCATAAACAGCAGAAACAGTCTCTATGTCACCTTTTGCAATAATCTTTCCATGTTCCAGAATAATTGCCTTATTACAAAGACGCTGTACCTGTTCCAAGGAATGGCTTACAAAAAGAACGGTAACTCCCTTGTCGAACATTGACATGATTTTTGCTTCTGATTTCTTTCTGAATTTAGCATCTCCAACAGACAGGACCTCATCTAGAATCAGAATCTCAGGATCCATAATAGTAGCAATTGAAAATCCTAGACGGGACTTCATACCAGAGGAATAGTTCTTCACCGGTACATCTATAAAATCTTTTAGTTCGGAAAAATCTATAATTTCCTGGAATTTCTCTTTGATTACGTTACGCGGATAGCCTAACTGAGCTCCATATAGATAGATATTCTCTGCTCCAGTATACTGTGCATCAAACCCAGCTCCCAACTCCAATAAAGGTACTATTCTACCCTTAGTGGTAATGGTTCCGGTAGTTGGCTTTAATACTCCGGCTATGGTTTTTAGCAAGGTACTTTTACCTGCACCATTTAAACCTAAGATTCCCAACCGGTCTCCCTTTTCTAATTCAAAGGAAACATCGCTCAAAGCCCAAAATTCCTGGAAATACAGTTCTTTCTTAAATCTTTTTATGACGTATTCTTTTATATTATCTACTTTTTCTTTAGATAAATTGAATCGCATACTAACATCGTCAACTTTTAATACAATCTTATTTCCCATAGCATCCTCCGACTATATATGCAAAATGAAATTATCTTGGTTTCTTTTAAAGACATATAATCCCACAGCCAGAAGAACGAGGCTGAAAATAGCACCTCTGGCAGCAAATTCCCAATTTATCATTTTTTCATATAAAACCGCATCACGGAAGTTAGATATAATAGTATATAGTGGGTTATATTTTAGTAAATATGACTTCGTCCCAAGTCTATCTACTGGATAGAAAATTGCACAGCAATACATAATTAACATCGTAATAACATCCCAAAGATACTCCATATCTCTGAAATATACTGCCATTGTAGATAAAAGAAGGCCGGCACCAACACATAAAACAAACAGTGTTACAATAGGAATAAGTACTTGAAAACTATACAAGGTGAATCCTACTCTCTTAATTCCACAGAACAGAACTAATACGAGTAAAGAAATCAAAAATATAACAAAATTAGATAGCACTGAAGCCATCGGATAAATATATTTTGGTACATAAACCTTTTTAATCATACCCTGATTGACACGAATTGACCGCATTGCAGTCTTGGTTGACGTAGAAAAACAGGAATACAACAAACGTCCAATTAAAATATAAATAATAAAGTTCTCTGACTTATTATTAAATATGGTTCCGAATACAAAATTAAGTACTAGTGTAGTTAGTATTGGTTCCATTAATGTCCATAGAATACCAAGGTATGACCTTCTGTACTTCAATTTGATATCTTTTTTTACTAATTCATAGAGAAGATATCTATACTTTTTAAAATTCTTAAAATAATCCATTGTTACCCTTTCTCGACTACTACTTCTATACTAGTGTAACCTCTCCTATAAATAGCATCGTACATATTATAACTTTTTATACAATTGGTTTCCCTTATTTTCCACCCAAAAAGCTCACAAAATGGATTATAACATTTAATATAAAGCAAGTCAAACGGGAAGTAAGAGAATA
>JAEYRR010000091.1 GCA_023435505.1 Bacillota bacterium
ATAGTTCGGCACTTTTATATACTACTTCAAAATGATTAGGAAACCGTTGTAGAGCTTTCTCGGCTTCCCTCATACCTTCCTGATAATTTTTAGATAGAGAGAGTTCATTGATCTTTTCAGCCGAAGACTCCGCTGTTCTACAGGTTAACTGATAGCCTAGCAATACATCAATGGAGATTTCAAAGAAGTCCGCTAGAATAGGTAACATTAATATGTCCGGAGAAGATAAACCAGACTCCCATTTGGAGACCGCCCCAACGGTAACTCCTACCGCTTCGGCTAGCTGTTCCTGTGTAAGATTTAATTTTTTTCGATACATACGTATGGTTTCATTTACTTTTAGTTTCATAGGAATACCTCCTTGTATGTCTATATTATAAGGGTATTAGATAGCAACTGGAAGATACTGTTGGTATATTCGGTAAAAATATTTTTTTACCAGTGGTAAAATTGACATTTGTAGGGTAAATGCTTCAGAGATTGTATCATTTTAGAACATGGACTAGTTCCATGTCGATAAAAACTATGTAAATATATGGAAATGTTTATTGAAAAACATTCTTCCTATGCTATAATTTAAAGTATGGTAAAGGAGGTATAGTATGGGCGACAGTATGTATGTAATCTCACAAGTAGTCGAGAAGACTAATATTAAACCACATACAATTCGATATTGGGAAGACGAGTTGAATCTTACTATAAATCGTAACAATATGGGACATAGGTGTTATAGTGAAGAGAATATTGAACTATTACTTAAAATTAAGGAGCTGAAGAATCTGGGGTATCAGCTAAAGGCCATTAAATTACTATTACCTGATATTAAGAGACTGGATGAGCTAGATCAGGTAGATATTCTGAAGCTGAAGGATGAGATGAATCTTCGAGCAATGGGAATAGAGATGGTAGAGAAGCGTGGAGGTAATCCCCAGGATGAGGTTATAGAAGTGTCTGTGCCTTCTCAAAGTGTACAAGCACAGACACAGATGGTAGAGACAAGAAGACCAAACCTAGCAGTGAAGGCTTCTACGACGGAGAAGATGAATCAGTTTCAGGATATTATGAAGCGTATTATGTTAGATGCAGTAAGAGAGAATAATGTTGAGATTACAGAAGCAGTGACAGAGAAGGTGACAGATTCTGTTGTCAAAGAGATGGATTACCTTCTTCGTATTAGAGAGGACCGTGAAGAGGAACGATTTAAGAAGCTTGATGAGACAATTCGAGGGGTACAGAAAAGTAGACAGGAAGTAGCTGCTACAAGTTCTAAGAAAAAGAAGAAAAGAATGTTTGGAAAGGAATAGGATATAAAACTATTTCCTATTACATAAAAAAGGGGCTGTCACACAGATCTTAGTAAGTGTGAGCAGCTCCTTTTATATACATTTTATCAATGTTTTAGCCATTAGGCATATCAATTGATTTAGGATTAGCCTTCGATGGATTCTGTTGGACAGACAGCTTCACAAGCGCCACAGTCGATGCAAGTATCAGCATCAATGATGTATTGGCTATCTCCTGCAGAAATTGCGCTTACTGGACATTCACCTTCGCAAGCTCCACAGCTAATGCAAGTATCTTTAATTACGTGTGCCATAATAGTATCCTCCTTTTTTTATAAAACTCGCTTATATTTTAACTTATATGTGGTAATAATACAATACTTTAGGACAGGTTTTTTATTTAGTACAAAGCGAGATAGGAAAGGGGATTATAATGCCTTAATACGATTTCTCATACCTTTAAGAATCTCATTTCTAGCGTGTAAGGCTTCCCCCTTAGTAGCAGCAGAAACACCTTCTAGTGGATAGGGAATGCCTAAGGTTTCGTATTTAACCTTACCCATAGTGTGGTAGGGCAATACATCTAATGCTTTTATATTCTTAAATTGTCCTAGAAAGTATCCCAAGTCATATAAAGCCTTATCATCCAAAGTAATTCCAGGAACTACAACATGACGGATCCATACAGGAATCTCTTTTTCATTCAGATAATGGGCGAAATTCAAAATCGCCTTGTTATCTGCTCCTGTAAGACTCCTATGCTGCACCGGATCTATATGCTTGATGTCTAAAAGTATCAGGTCAGTAACATTCATCAGTTTTTCCAGTTTCTCATGCTGGAGTGCGTTACCTTGCTGGTAGACAGCGCCCGAAGTATCGATGCAAGTATGAATTTCTTTTTCTTTACACTGGGTAAATAGGTCTATGAGAAAATCCATCTGTAACAGGGGTTCCCCGCCCGTAACGGTTATCCCCCCATTTTTCAGGAATTCCTTACAACCTTCATATTGCTCTAAAATCTGTGATACTTCCATAAGCGTTCCGCCTTCAAAGTTCCAAGTATCTGGATTATGACAGTACTTACAACGAAGAGGGCAGCCCTGGGTAAATACTACAAACCTTATGCCAGGGCCATCTACGGTACCACAGCTTTCAATAGAATGGATTCGACCTAACATCTTATATATTTTGGTGGAAAGTACGGGAGATAACGTCGTCCTGTTGTTCCTTTGTAAGCTTATTGAAGTTTACCGCATAACCGGATACACGAACGGTAAGCTGAGGATACATTTCAGGATGAGCCTGAGCATCTAATAATGATTCCTTTGTAAATACGTTTACGTTAAGGTGGTGACCACCTTTTTCAACGTATCCGTCTAATAGTTGAACTAAGTTTTCTACTTGTTGAGTTGCCATGATTTATCCTCCTAGTCTTCGTCAATGCTATCCTGCATAGTTGGAATGGCACATGCCTGATTTCCAAGGGAGCAGTCTTGGCTTTTATAAGTTTCTACCTGCAGGTCCTCCTCATCTTGGGAGTTGACCTGAAGATTAATGTGACCAACGCCATCCTGAACGCATCCGTCCAGCATTGCTATGATATCTTCAATTTGTTTGTTTGGGTTCATATTATTCACCTAGAGTATCGAGATCAATCTCTCCGGTAAACAGCTGATCATCCTTACCAAGGGCACCTGGCACGATGGAGAAGGTATTGCTGATACCGTCCTGAGCATGTTTAAAAGGTAGTTTTGCTACGGAAGCAAGGGAAGCAACTGCTCCATTGGTATCTCTGCGGTGCATTGGGTTGGCACCTGGCGCAAGAGGTTCACCCATACGTCTTCCATCTGGTGTGTTACCGGTCTTCTTGCCATATACCACATTGGAGGTAATGGTTAAGATAGACATCGTTGGGAAACTATCACGATAAGTGTGGTGCTTACGTATTTTATCCATGAAGTTCTTTACAAGATCTACAGCAATCTGGTCTACACGGTCATCGTTGTTACCGTATTTAGGGAAGTCACCTTCTACCTCAAAATCAGTAACGATGCCATTTTCATCACGGATTGGCTTTACCTTGGCATATTTGATGGCACTTAGAGAATCAGCAACAACGCTAAGTCCGGCAATACCGGTTGCAAAGTATCTTTTTACTTCCCTATCATGAAGAGCCATTTGAATCTTTTCGTAGCAGTATTTATCGTGCATATAATGGATGACATTCAGCGTATTTACATATAATCCTGCCAACCATTCCATCATATCATCAAATTTGGTTATTACATCCTCATAGTCCAGATATTCTCCTTCTGCAGGACGGAACTTAGGACCTACCTGAATCTTCAGCTTTTCATCCATACCACCATTGATTGAGTACAGTAAGCACTTTGCTAAGTTGGCACGGGCACCGAAGAACTGCATTTCCTTACCGATACGCATGGAGGATACACAGCAGGCAATCGCATAGTCATCACCATGAGTCTGTCTCATTAAGTCATCATTTTCATACTGTATGGAAGAAGACTTAATTGACATTTTAGCACAGTATTCTTTGAAGTTTCTTGGTAGTCGAGTGGACCAGAGTACAGTAAGGTTTGGCTCTGGAGATGTTCCTAAGTTATCTAAGGTATGGAGATAACGGAAGGAGGTCTTAGTTACCAGATGACGACCATCCACTCCTACACCAGCAATTGATTCTGTAACCCAAGTAGGATCTCCGGAGAAGAGCATATTATATTCAGGAGTACGAGCAAATTTTACAAGTCTTAACTTCATAATAAAATGATCAATGTATTCCTGAGCCTGTTCTTCTGTAATTACACCATTCTTAAGATCTCTTTCAATATAAATATCTAAGAAGGTAGAGGTTCTACCTAAGCTCATGGCAGCTCCATTCTGCTCCTTAACAGCAGCTAGGTAACCAAGATACAGCCATTGAATTGCTTCTTTAGCATTTGCTGCCGGTCTGGAGATATCGAAGCCATAGATGTTACCTAATTCTTTTAATTCACCAAGAGCTCGGATCTGTTCTGATAGCTCTTCCCTTAAACGCATATTCTTGGAAGTCATACGTACCAGAGAAGTACTGAGCTGATTTTTCTTATCTTCAATTAAATAATCAACTCCGTATAAGGCAACACGACGGTAATCACCAATGATACGACCACGCCCATAGGCATCTGGAAGACCTGTAATGATACCAGACTTTCTTGCTAACCTCATCTCTGGAGTATAAACATCGAATACACCCTGATTATGAGTTTTTCTGTATTTGGTGAAAATATCCACAACTTCAGGGTCTACCTCATAACCATTCTCATGGCAAGCGTTCTGAGCCATACGAATTCCGCCAAATGGCTGAAGAGAACGTTTAAAAGGTTTGTCAGTCTGAAAACCTACGATAGTTTCTAATTCTTTATCTAAATATCCAGGGCCATGAGAAGTGATAGTGGAGACGGTTTTTGTATCCATATCCAGTACGCCACCGGCTTCAAGTTCCTTTTTTGAAAGATCCATAACCTGTGCCCACAGTTTATTGGTAGCTTCTGTAGGACCTACTAAAAAGGAATCATCCCCATCGTACATGGTGTAGTTTTCCTGAATAAAGTCTCTTACATTAACAGAAGTAGTCCATTTACCTAGTTTAAATCCTGTCCATGCTGCATTCATTCTTTTTCCTCCTCCTTCTAAATATAGAGCAACCTGTTCCAAAAGAGTTTATCAACTGCAGGTCAAACCCTGCCTAATAAAACATATTAATAGTAAAGAGCCACTTTTCTTTCGGTGAACTCTTTTCTTGTGTATTATATGATAAGAGGCAAGTATCGTCAACCGCACAGGAAGACCATAGAATGGCACTTATCAATAAAATAATTCAATAAAAAAAACAGAGTGCCATTGGTGTATACCTATAAATACATTGGCATTGTGTATTCTGTATACAATCATAAGTAAAATAGGAATGTTTACTATTAATTTTCATTGGTGAGGATTATAATAAGAACAAGTTTAAGGCAAAGTGACAAATTTTATAAAAATGGAAAATGATAGATTTTCTCACTAGAAACATCTTCCAAAGCTAGTACCTTAACCTTGACGATATAGGAGAGATGACATATAATAACCTTATTTCCAATATAAAGTTAGGAGGTAAGAACATGGCTAAGATATCAAAAGATATGTTTATAGCGGAGATTATCCAGGTTGATCAGGGACTAATCCCTATTTTATTAAATTCAGGAATGCACTGTCTTGGATGCCCATCTGCTCAGGCTGAATCCCTTGAGGAAGCAGCTATGGTTCATGGAATCGATGCAGATGCATTAGTTGAAGAGTTAAATGCATATTTAGAAAGCAAATAATGTTGGGAGTATTCTCAGCATAAAAGGGCTTCATTCTCAAAGAGAGTGAAGCCCTTTTTGTCTTTTACATAACTGAAAGAATCTGAACGGCACTATTCTTTACAATTACTTCATAATGTTCCTTATAGTAAGCTAAAGATGCATAAGTGCTTCTTGCCATCCTACCATACTCAGAAACCAGATTACATATCTGATTAAACTCTTGTGGAGTATGGTCAGAACTGTTAAGAACCAGATAATATGTGCTACTTAATGTATCTTTATATAAATCATTCTCACCATGGTATAGACTTACTAGATTTGCACTTAACTGTATGACTTCTTCAAGAGAATGAAACGTAAATACTTTGTATACCGTTTGCTTAGTGGTAAATTCGCTGGAAGTATTAGTGCCATCTTTTGCAGATTTTAATGAATGGCCGTAGATAGCATTGCTATCATTGGACTCCTTAGAGGATTCCTTATCAGTATCTAAAAGTTCATCTAACTGACTGAAGCAGTTGATGATCTCATCTGCATAGGAATTGTCATCTTCTTCCTCTTCTTCCTCTCCCTCTTCTTCTGCCTCTTCAGGAGAAAACTTGGAAAAACGAGTATCTAATTCATCAGGATCTTCTACTTTTGTTACAACAAGTATTAAGCTTTCAGGAGAAATAGGAATAGCTTCAATCATAAGAGGAATATCATCTGCTTCGAATCCAAATTCAAAAGCAGCTTGTTGCATCATATCACGGAAAAGTAATTTTGCTTTTTCAGTACCATAAGCTAGTTCACTTTAACGCAACTGGCGATCCATCAGGTCTTCTTTATTAAGGGTACAACGAATCTGATTCTCACTAATCTTTTCAATCTTCATCGAATCACATCCTTTCTTGCTCGCATAAGCTAGTTTATGACCATAATATAGTATATGCGAATCCACCTGTTATATTGTAATACTGTGCACAAAACATATGGAATAATTATGTTTCTGGGCTTTGACAGGCTGCTTTTGTAAAAACAAGTCCATCAATAATGTGTATAAAGTATAAGGGAATTTATATGCAAAGTCAATAACAGAGATATTAAATTTTTACTCTATAATCTCCTATTTACAATACATATCGAGCATATCTGATAAAAACCTTATAAACATTCCGAGCATAATGTCATTGACGAGAAAATATGCCTATGCTAGACTAAAACAAGGTAGAAAGCGTATTAGAAGAAAGGGTTCTATATGAAATTTGTACATATTGCCGATGTGCATCTTGGGATGCAGCCAGATTTGGGATATCCATGGAGCGAAGCCAGGAAGCGGGAAGTGTATGAGACATTCTTTAGGGTAATTGATTTTTGTAGGGAACAGGAAGTAGACCTACTATTAATTGCAGGGGATTTGTTTCATCGCCAACCCAATAAGCAAGAGATGTCTGAGGTTTTATATGCATTTAAAAAATTATATAAGACGAAGATTGTTCTGATTGCAGGAAACCACGACTATATGGGAATCGGCTCTCTATATGAAAGTGAGAACTGGCCGGTAAATGTGAAACTATTGGCTAAGAAGGACATAGAGAGCTATTACATAGAAGAGCTAAATACCTATATATATGGCTATAGTTATGAGAGCCAGGATGTGAAGGAAAACCGCATTCAGAATGTAAAACCTATGAGTAAGAAAGGTTATCATATACTATTGGCTCATGGTGGTGATTCTAATAACAATCCATTAAATCGCCAGGAACTAGTAAATACTCCATTTGACTATGTAGCATTAGGTCACATACATAAACCTGAACGTATCGGTGCCAGGACGGCATATGCAGGCTCCTTAGAACCACTAGATAAGACAGAGACAGGAGTTCATGGATTTATATTGGGAACTTTAGGGGAGAAAGGTTGCTATTTACAGTTTGTATCGTTTGCAAAAAGGCATTATGAGCAACTGGTCGTAGAAGTAGAGCCAGGAATGACCTTATATGCCATTCGTAATAAAGTGCAAGAGCTTATTAGGAAGCGTGGAAAAGAGAATATCTACAAAATATTGTTAGAGGGTACAGCATCTGCAGAACTGATGCTGGAAAAGGAGGTACTGTATTCCATGGGAAATGTAATAGAAGTAGTAGATCAGACAAATCCAGATTATGATTATGAGAAGTTACATTATGAAAATCAAGATAATATTGTAGGTATGTATATAGAAAGTATAAGAAATATGGATTTAGCAGATGAGGAAAAGGACCTGGCACTCTATTATGGAATAAAGGCATTTGCAGGTTCCAAAATAAATGAAAGGTAAAGGGATGCACATTGTATATTAAAACACTGAATGTAAGTCATTTTGGTAAATTTCATCATAAAACGATTCATCTAGAGGATGGAATCAACATTGTGGAAGGACGCAATGAATCAGGAAAATCTACTATTCATGCCTTTATCAAGGGTATGCTTTTTGGAATTGATAAGACAAGAGGTAGAGAGGGCAAGGACGATTTATATAGTAAATATCAACCTTGGGATGATATGGCTTCATATAATGGTAGTATGGATATCGAGTTAAATGGGTCATTTTATCGTATTAACCGCAACTTTTACAAGGAAACAAAGGAAAGTACCATGTATCAATTAGATTCTGGCAGGGAAACCAGCCTGGAATCCGGACAAAGGCTTCCTATTCTGGAGGGAGTTAATCGCACAACCTTTCAGAATACGATTAGCATTGAACAGCTAAGACCTGAAACAGATGTATCTTTTGTAACTGAGGTGCAGAATTATTATACAAACTTAACTACAGCAAAACACGGAAACGTGTCTATTTCTGTCGCTCTGGAGAATCTAAAAAAGGATAAAAAGGCAGTGAATCTGGAAGCCATCAAAGAGGAAATGGCAAAAGTAGAGGGGACCCTTGCTGAGATTGAGAAGGAAAAAGAGGAAAAGAAAGCGCTTGAAGAGCAGATTATAAGTCTGGAAGAACAGGAGTTGTCTCAGGAAAAGAAAATTGAAATTAGTGAATTTATGGTGATGAAGCAACAGGTTGGAGATAAAGCCTATGCGTATCAGATACTAGAAGATCAGATACAGGAATATGAGGAAACTGTCAGTGAACGGCAATATGAAAAGAAAAAGGAAGCTGCTAAGAGTAAAAGCTTTGAGCTTCTGTTTATAGCTTGTATCATTGCCTTAGTAGGCTGTATTGTAGGAGTAGCATTAAAGAGTACCGCATGTCTAATAGGAAGCTTTGTGCTGTTACTGATGGTATTAGGAGCTGCTTTTATAGTACCTGTAATTCTGGCTAAGACTAATCCAGCACAACGAACGGCTCAGGAAGAAGAGTATCTGCAGTTGCTACATAATAAGAAGAAGAAGCTGGTAGCAGAGCTTGTAGAGTATCAGGCTCAGTTTGGCATGGAAGAAATGACGGTGTTAGAGTTTTCCAAGCAAATCAAAAGCCGGCTGGAATTACAGTTTAAGAACCTTTCCCTACAGCTTAAGGAAGAGAATACTGGAAAAGAGAGAAGAATTCTGGAGCTTAAGGTAAGACTTCAACAGTTGGAAGAAAAAATAGCGATGAAGAGCAGCCTAGATAGAAAAAAGGAAGAACTGCGTGTAATTTATACAGAGAAGTGTAGAGAAATTAGGATGATTGATCTGGCAATGGAGAAGATTAAAGAGTTATCCCACACCATCCATGATTCCTTTGGTAAAGAAGTTAACAGTGAGCTATCCAAGGTGGTTAAGCAGTTAACGAATGGTAGGTATTCCAGAGTATATGTAGATGAAAAAATGAATATATCTGTTGAATATGATCATAAAAAGGTTTCAATTCAAAAATTAAGTACGGGAACGATTCATCAGATTTATTTTGCTCTTCGTATGGTGTTTGCTAGACATCTGTTCCCGAACTCTAAACTGCCTCTTATTTTAGATGAAACCTTTGTCTACTATGACAGTGGGCGCTTGGAAGAGGTTTTAAGAATTTTGCCTAAAGATCAACAAATAATTCTCTTTACATGTCAGGATAGGGAAAGAAAGATATGTGATAAACTTGGAATCTCCTATCACCATATCAGTCTGTAAAGAGGCCACAGACGATTAAGAGAATTGAAAAGAGAAGTGATGGAGAATGGCAAATAGGGATAAGAAACAGAAAAAAGTCATAAGCCCTTTACGACGAAGAATTAGGCTAACATTGAAAGTGTTACTGCTAGCTATATTATCTATAATCGTCATAGGGCTTCTTGTATTTTATATAAAATACGGTCGAGATATTTTTAGACTTCAGTCTGAGGCAAAGACATTAGTAAATAACAGTTCAGAGGATACCTTTAGGCAGAATCTGACGACTCAGGTATTTGATAAGGATGGCAAGTTGATATGTAAGTTAAAGTCAGAAAAAGACATATATTATGTTAAAATAGCAGATATACCACAACAAGTGATTGATGCAACAATTTCCATTGAGGATAAGCAGTTCTATACACATGCAGGAGTGGATTTTCTGGCCAACGTCAGGGCTGCGGTAGATATTTTGAAGCATAAAGGGAAGATTACTCAAGGAGCGAGCACCATAACCCAACAGTTAGCCCGTAATATTTTTCTGTCTCATGAAGTGACTTGGGAGCGGAAGGTAGAGGAGATCTTTTTAGCGGTAGAACTGGAGAAGCGATATGGCAAGACGAAGATTCTGGAGTTTTATCTTAATAATATATACTTTGCCAATGGATATTATGGTGTTCAAGCTGCAAGTAGAGGGTATTTCAGTACAGATATAGAGATGCTGAGCTTGTCCCAGATAGCTTTTTTAATTGCGATTCCTAATAATCCGACGTTATACGATCCTATAAATAATTTGGAAAATGTAATAAAGAGAAGAGACCGTATATTAGGACAGATGTTAGAGGATGAAAAAATTAGTAAAGATCAGTATAATGCAGCGGTTACCGAGAAGATTGTCTTAAAACAAACTACTTTAGAAAAGCAGGATTATGTCACCACCTACACCAAATACTGTGCAACAGAAGCGCTTATGGAGGCATCTGGTTTTGTTTTTAAGAATGAGTTTGAGGATGAGATAGAGAAATCTGAATATGAGGAGAGCTATAGCCAGGAGTATAGCCGGTGCCAACAGATGTTGTTTACTAAGGGCTATGTGATAAAGACGTCCATTGATATGGCACAACAGCAGGAGCTCCAAGCTTCCTTGGATAAAGGTCTTAAGAAGTTTACCACTGTCAATAAGGAAGGTATCTATGAAATGCAGGGGGCTGCTGTATGTATTGATAATAGTACAGGAAGGGTAGTCGCTATAGTTGGCGGACGGGAGCAGGATACGAAGGGATATACTCTGAATCGTGCCTTTCAAAGTTACAGACAGCCGGGCAGTTCGATTAAACCCTTAATTGATTATCTACCTGCACTACAAGGAGGCTATACTCCTAGCACGGAGGTAGTAGATGAAAAGCTTGAGGATGGAGTTACCAACGCTGATAAACGATATATTGGTAAGCTTACCTTACGAAGGGCTTTAGAACTATCCAGAAATACAGTGGCATATAAATTGTTCCAGGAATTTAATCCTTTCATCTGTATGAAGTATCTGTATAGCATGGATTTTCATAAACTTACACAGGAGGATTATCTTGCAACGGCCTCCATTGGTGGCCTGACCTATGGAGTCAGTGCAGTGGAGATGGCAGCAGCTTACGCTACCATAGAAAATGATGGGAGATATCGAAAACCTACCTCCATTGTATCTATTGTAGATGTAGATGGAAACACTATAGTGGGAGAAGAGATAGCTGAAAAAAACATCTATGACCCTGTGGCCTGCCATGCCATGACGGATATGATGGAGGGAGTACTAACAAAAGGGACTGGCAAAGGGTATCGTATATCTGACATGCCTTCAGCTGGTAAAACCGGGACAACCAATTCCAATTATGATGGATGGTTTGTGGGATATACGCCGTATTACACGACGAGTGTCTGGGTTGGCTATGATATTCCAAAGGAAATTAAGCACTTAGAGGGTGGTACCTATCCTCTACAAATATGGCATGACTATATGACAGTAATACACAAAGGTTTAAAAAAGGTTTCTTTTACAAAATACAAAGAACCAACAAAGGTGAGTCTTTCGCCTAGTGTTATGGAAACTAGAACGCCTGAGCCGTCAAAGACTCCTGAGCCACAAAGTACACCAACAATAACTTCCTCACCAAAGCCGACTGCGATACAGATACCTTCCAGCCAGCCAATAAATCCTGATAAACCGGAAAAAACAAAGCCACCAACCCACACAAAACAACCGGTTAAGGTCAGCCCATCCCCAACACAAGATAGTGAGGTGGAGGATGAGATTGATATTGAGGACTTCTTTGAGGGGGTAGAAGAATAAGGGGGATAAATATGTTTACGGAGAACATTAGATTTCAAGTGACAGCAATTTTGATTCTGACTATACTTGTGATTGTATATGGTAAAAGTAAGAAGCTACCACTGGTATCTACAAGATGGTTTTCTATTCTTCTTGCTAGTGTCAGTGCTAACCTAATCTTTGATGTGGCATCAGTATATTGCATCACTCATATGGATACGGTTAGTCCTGTAGTAAACCGGGTCATCCATCAGCTATTTATTGAATCACTGAATTTCTCTATCATGTGCCTATACTTTTACATTGATTATCTTGGTATGCAGGAACAGAGACGTTCTTTCTTACAGACATTCGTAAGAATCATACCATTTTTACTTGCTTCAATTGGAGTTATTTACGGAGACTTATATTATTTATATGACGAATCAGGTGCTTATTCCTATGGTCCTATGGCCAATACGGTTTATATCAGCTGTGCCATCTACTTAGCGGCTGCTTTATATGCGACTACACGGTATCGATATGTGATTAGTAGAGAACGTGTTATTAGTATATACACTGGTATTACAGTATGGGCTGGGGCTGCAATCATTCAGTGTATTTACAGAACTATGTTGATTTCAGGATTAGCACTATCCTTGCTGCTCTTGATTATCTACTTATCCTTTGAAAACCCAAGGGAGTATCTGAACGGGCCTACAAAATCATTTAATGCCATGGCCTATCAAAAGATGTTAGTTCAGGCCTTCGGCCGAAAAAGACAGTTTTATGTAGTAGATATTTCTGTGAAGGAATATACCACGATGCACAGAATGTTTGGACAGGACATCGTAAATCAGATGCTGGCAGAGATATCTACCTATGTCCAGAAGATTTTTCAAGTGCGTGTTTATACGCCATCGGGGAATCACTTAGTTGTCATTGTGGACAAACCTAGTGATAATGGTGAACATCTGATTGAACAGACTCATCTGTTACAAAAACGTTTTGCGGAGTATTGGAAATTCGGCTCATCGGCTTACCATCTTGATGCAGTTATCACTATAGTGGAGTGTCCTAAATATGCTAAGGATGAAAAAGAGCTTCATGATGTGATACATTTCATGGGTAAGCAAAAAAATGTTGGGACTATGGGCATACGAACAGTCAATCAGCAGATTTTAGAGCAACGAATGCGAAAAAATAAATTAGCTGATTTACTGCAGCAGGCCATATATGAGAATGGAATTACCATGTTCTATCAGCCAATCTACTC
>JAEYRR010000096.1 GCA_023435505.1 Bacillota bacterium
AGGAGTATCGTTATATTCAGGATATGGAAGAGGTTGAATCGACCAACCCTTTGTATTATATGTTTAGCAACAAAGTGTCTTATAACGATAACAAAACCTTTAGTATACCACCTATGTTTCTTGTTACAAAAAAGGATGCTATGCAGGGGGTGGAGTTGGATGATTCCTCCTTTGATATAGATACACTAAAGGATAATGAGATTATTGTAGATTCATTCTTTGCGAAGCGAAATAATATCAAAATTGGCGATACATTAACTCTGACTGTAAATGAAAAGAAGCTAGAGGGAGAGATGACTGTGGTAGGAACTGCTAATTCAGCAGGTTTTACCTCCAATAGGAATGTTTTTCTCATGAATTTAACCACCTTCAAGAAAAACTTTACCAAAATACCGATTTGGATAGAGGTATCCTTAAAAGAAGGAAAGGATCCGAATAAATTTATAGAGACTATGAAAGGTCGAATCAAAGAATTTGATGTGGAATATAAGACATTTGAACAGTATTTGGATGAGCAAGAGCAACAGACTTCCGGTATCATGAATATCTTTTATGTAATTATTGGGTTGGCTGTATGTCTTTCCTTTGTAGGTATTGTCAATAATCAGGTGATTGGATTTATACAAAGAAAGCGGGAGATTGCGGTGCTGAATTCCACCTGTATGAGTAAGGGACAGATTAAACGTATGTTATTTACAGAAACCTTACTTACCAGTGTCATCTCAGGAATCATCGCCTGTATCATTGTTATTCCTTGTGTATACATGGTGAATACTTCGATGGAAGGCTTAAGTATGTGTATGGACATAGGATATAATCTGGTAGCATCAATCGAATTTGTTGGAATTGTAGTATTGATACTGCTCTTTACAAACTTGATTCCATTGCGTAAGATTAGGAAAATGAATATAGTAGAAGAAATCAAATACGAGTAGGGGGTAGGATAATGAGTAAGATTATTGAAGTGAAAAATCTGTCCAAGGAATTTGGAGAGGGCGAAAATAAAATAAAAGTGTTAAAAAATCTAAGTTTTTCAGTTGATAAAGGGGAGTTTGTCTCTATCATGGGTCCTTCCGGCTGCGGTAAATCCACGTTACTGTATCAATTAGGTGCCTTGGATCAGCCTACAGAAGGAGAAGTCCTAATAGATGAGAAAAACGTCAATGCCATGAAGGAAAAGGATTTGGCAGAGATGAGAAGGAAAAAGATTGGATTCGTATTCCAGTTTTACAATCTGGTGCAGAATCTAACGGTAGAAGAGAACATTCTCCTTCCGGTTATCATGGATGGGAAGAAAGAGAAGGATTACAAAGAGAAGCTAGATGAGCTTCTAAAGACAATCGGATTATATGAAAAGAAAAAGAGCCTGCCAAGTCAGCTTTCCGGTGGGCAACAACAAAGAGTATCCATTGCTAGAGCTGTCATCATGAGTCCAGATTTAATTCTAGCCGATGAACCAATCGGTAATTTGGATAGTCAGTCTGGTGAAGAGATTATGAAGCTCTTTAAGAAAATAAACGAAGAGGAAAACATTACAATCGTACAGGTAACTCACTCAAAAGAATCTTCAGAGTATGGCAATCGGGTGATTAAATTAAAAGATGGTGTAATAATTACTGGCTAAGGAGGAAATCAATGATTAAGAATATAGTATTTGACATAGGAGGTGTTCTTGCAGATTTTCGCTGGAAGGGGCTAATGGAGGATCTAGGATTTTCTAAAGAGGTCATAGAAGCTCTGAAACAGGGAATGGTGTTATCTCCTCTGTGGAATGAATTAGATAGAGGTGTATTTGAAGCCGAAGCGGTCGTTAAAATGATGCAGGAGAACAATCCGGGCTATGAACAAGAGATATATGACTTCTTTATGAATATTGAGGATGTAGTAAAGCAGTTCGATTATACAGAGGCGTTCATCAAGGAGTTAAAGAATAAGGGCTATCAAATCTATATTCTCTCTAATTATCCAGAATACACCTTTACTGTGCACGAAAAAAACGAATATACTTTCTTCCCTTATGTAGATGGCAAGATAATCTCTGGCTTTGTGAAAATGGTGAAGCCGGATAAGAATATCTATGAATGTCTGTTTCATACATACAACCTTAATCCAGAGGAATGTGTATTTTTAGACGATAAGCCAGAGAATATCAGTACAGCGGTTGAACTGGGGATGAAAGGAATTGTATTTTCCACTTACCAGCAGGCCAGAGAAGAGTTGGATAAATTAATAGAGCTTTAATTAAATAGGAGCTAATGTATTTGGCTTGTTTACAAGTAGAATAAATAAGAGCCTGACATTGACAAAATCCGATAATGGTTATAGAATAACTTTAGTGAGTAAAAGCGTTAAAGGGATAAAATCTTAAATCATATTGACGCTCATAATACAGTTTAGACAAGGGGATTTGTTATGCCTATTATAGAGTTATTAGAGAGAAATAGTGAATTATATGGCAATGATATATGCCTAGTAGAGATTAATCCTGAAGTAAAGGAGCAGAGAAGGGTAACCTGGAAGGAATATGAGCTTATTGAGACAAACCCTACTACTCATTATCGCAGGGAGATATCCTGGAAGGTGTTTAATGAAAAAGCAAATCGATTTGCTAATCTACTTTTAGAACGAGGAGTAGAAAAGGGAGATAAGGTGGCTATTTTACTTATGAATTGCTTGGAATGGCTGCCAATTTATTTTGGGATATTAAAAACGGGGGCGTTAGCAGTACCCCTCAACTTCCGTTATACCCCAGAAGAGATTGAATATTGTGTCAATCTGGCAGAGGTGGATATCCTAGTATTTGGTCCAGAGTTTATTGGACGTGTTGAAGAGATTGCTGATCATATTAATAAAAACAGACTTCTGTTGTATGTAGGTGATGGTTGTCCTTCCTTTGCTGAGGACTATACTAGTT
>JAEYRR010000100.1 GCA_023435505.1 Bacillota bacterium
TGATGAGAAGACTAAGGTTTTAGTGGAAGCCCTTCACAGTGATACCTGCCGTAAGTTTATTGAAGAAAAATACGACGGAGCTGTAGTTCCAAGTTTCTAAGATATCATAAAAAATGGCATTACCAAATAAGGGTAATGCCATTTTTTTTATTCTTTCTCTTTTTTAATGATTGTGAGAAGCTCCATGGCCGCTGTGGAAAGTGGATATTTATCACTAGTAATAATGCAGATATCCCTCTGCGGCAGCTTTTGATTAAACATCAGTTCAAAGACTTCCCCCCGGGCAATCTGTGGTTTGGCAAAATCAGATACTACATAACCTATGCCTAGATTTCTTTTCACGAACTGTACAATCATATCACTAGTGGCAAGTTCAAACTCTGGAATTAGATTAATCTGCTGCTTTTGCAAAAATTCATCCATATAGGCTCTTGTACTTGTATCTTTCTCTAAACAGATAAACGGATATTTAATTAAATCCTCATATTGAAGAGTATGGTTTTTAAGTTTCAAAAACCGATTTCCTGCGATAAATACATCCTGCAGTTTTCTTACTTTAAGCGACTTAATTCCCTCTTCATCTTCAAAAGGTGTACTTACAATACCAAAATCTATTTTCCCATCTAGGAGATTTTCTTTAGTTTCCGGAGTAGGTGCATTGGTAACCTTTATTTTTATTCCAGGATATCTCTCATGAAATCGTTCCAGATGAGGAAGTAGATAATACTTTAAGGTCATATCGCTAGCACCAATTCTTATCTCTCCATTCTCTAGGTCTAAAAGCTTCTGAAAGGTAGATTCCCCTAAAAGAATCGTTTCATATCCCCGTTTCACATAGGAATAAAGGATTTCTCCTTCCTTTGTGAGCCTTGCTCCTTTTGCACTACGGATAAAGAGTTTATTCCCCAAAGCATGCTCTAAATTCTTGATTGCCTGACTAACTGCAGGCTGCGTGATGCAAAGCTCTTCCGCCGCCTGAGTAAAGCTACCTAATAACACTACATAGTAAAATATTTTATAGTATTCTAGATTTACACTCATTTTTCCCCTTATGACTTATGAAACAGCCTTTACTCATAATTTATAGTTATGTCTTTATTATACCAGTTACAGGACAAATTAACAAATTTGTTTTGAATATAAAATACCAGTATAGATTTTATAAGACTTCTCATATATTTAACTAAGATTACTATGTCCAAGGAGTTATAAATGACCATACATGTTGTAAAAGAAGGAGAGACTTTGGCAACGATTGCCAGCCAATATGGACTTTCCGAAGAATTTATCCAAGATCAGAACGAGTTGCCTAATCCGGATAATCTGGTTCTCGGCCAGACCATTGTAATCCAGTATCCTGCACAGACCTATACAGTAAAGGAAAATGATAATCTAATTGACATCGCCGAGGCCAACGAAATTACAGTAATAACATTGTTACAGAATAACCCTGCCCTCAACAATCGGGATTATATCTATCCCGGAGAAACCCTTGTAATCAGCTTTGAGGAGGAAAAGCTGGGGAATACAAACCTCAATGGTTATGCTTACCCCTTTATCAATCGCAAGACGTTGCAGAAGACACTTCCCTACTTAACCTTTATTACCATCTTTACTTACGGGTTCACACCAGAAGGTGCTTTGATACCTCCTGATGATACTGAGCTTATTATGATTGCAAGAGACTACGGTGTTGCCCCTATCATGCTGCTTTCCACTCTTACTAATGAGGGAACCTTTAGCAACGCACTGGCTCACTCTCTCCTAATCAGCGAGGAGGTTCAAAATACTCTGATTCAGAACATCCTTACCACTATGAGGCAAAAGAGCTATTATGGCTTAGATGTGGATTTTGAATTTATCTATCCAGAGGATAAGGATTTATATGTTGATTTTATCAATAAACTTCGGAACGAACTAAATGAAAAAAATTTTGAAGTAATGGTGGCACTGGCTCCAAAAATAGCAGACAATCAGCCTGGCACCCTATATGAAGGACATGACTACGCTGCTCTTGGCGCTGCGGCCAATAGTGTACTGCTCATGACATATGAATGGGGCTATACCTTTGGACCACCAATGGCAGTATCACCAATCAATAAGGTACGGGAAGTACTAGACTATGCCATCACAAGAATCCCTCCTGCAAAAATATATCTGGGGATACCAAACTATGGCTATGACTGGCCGCTTCCTTTTGTAAAAGGGACTACACAGGCAACCTCTATCGGCAATGTGGCTGCAGTAGAACGGGCAGCCCAGTATAATGCGACTATTCAATATGACGAGACCTCACAGGCACCATTTTATAACTATACAAACGAGGATGGTGTGGAGCATGTAGTCTGGTTTGAGGATGCAAGAAGTATAAATGCAAAACTTAACCTGATCTTTGACTATGGTTTCCGTGGGGGAAGCTACTGGAATCTTATGAATTTCTTCCCTCAAAGTTGGCTGGTAGCCAATGCTTTATATGACATTAATAAAGTATTATAAAAAAAGTCCCATAATAGAAAAACGCTGTAAGAATAGAGCTTACGGCGTTTTTTGGTATCCAAGGCTACAGAATAGGTCTTGTCTCATACTTTGAAAAGATTTATAATTCACATATTGAATACAATGAAGCAAATTAATCTAAAACTATTATAGTAGGAGGCAACCATGAATATTGACCATCTGCGTACTTTTGTAATTCTGGCTGAACTTAAGAACTTCACCCAGACAGCTGCTAAGCAGTATATTGTTCAATCCACTGTCACAAACCGCATTGCAGAACTTGAAAAAGAAATGGGAGTCTCCCTGTTTACCCGCAACAATAAATCTGTTACTTTAACTGAGGAAGGCTCTCATCTACTTGCCTATGCAAAGAGAATTATTCAGTTGGAAGACCATGCTCGTACCGAGATTCAGAACATACAATCCTTTCAACAGGTCATCCGGTTAGGCTGTGTCAACACCGTCTATGACTGCTATCTCTATCCTAAGGTGTCTTCCTTTTTAAAAATTCATCCTGAGATCTCTCTTTCTCTCATCATTGATCACTCCAATGCTCTGTTTACTATGCTTAAAGACCAGACACTGGATTTAATTATTACCTATGTACCCTTTAACAAAGCCGGTTTTTCTTGTATTCCTTACACGACAGACCAGCTGGTTTTGGTTACAGCACCGGAAAATGAAACCTTTCCAAACGGAATCACCAAAGAAGAACTTGGTAAAATAAATTATCTTTACTGTAACTACATCTTAGAGGAAGATGATACCTTTCTAAATGAGTTATTTGAAAACCGCAAAAGCTTTTCCTTTGAACTTGATAAAGGCTCCAAATTAAAACCTTATCTTATGGATGGATTAGGTTATAGCTTTATGCCTAGAAAACTAATTACAAAGGAATTAAAAAAGCAGAAATTAATTGAGATTCCTCTGGCAGACTTTGATGCTCCAATCATACAAAGCTATCTCATCTACTCAAGCAAACGTCAGGACCTGGATGTTTTAATTAAAGCACTGGCCATATAATAAAACCCAAAAGTGCAAGTACCAGTAATGCCAGTATAATTGATAATATGATTGATAATACAATACAAAGAATAAACATCTTTTTGTTTGTTAAGATAGTATTATTCCTTGGTTTAATACTCTTTCTTTCAAGAAAAACAACCTCAGCAGCAAGAGCAGATGTAATAAATGGCATTATTTTTGTACTTTCCGTCATTAAATCATTATGTATACTTCGTCCAATAGCTCCAAATGCGATTCCTAATACCAGAACAGAAATCTGAATCACCAATAATATAGCCGTTATCTTTCTGCAATGTAATAATTTCGCCATCAATTTTCATCCCCCTAATGAGACTTTTTGTCAGCATCATAATATAATTCCTACAATAACCGGTAACAGGATAGACAGTGCAAGAATACCAAAGGTAACCCAGGAAGCTCTTCTTATATCATTTCTCTTAATTGTATTCCTCATATATTGGGATCTAACCCTTAGACTGATATGTTCTACTTGGCATACTACAAAACCAAGACAGAATACGAGTATCGGCATGAGAAGCATGGATTGGTACATCAGTTCATTGCCTATACTATGACCTATAATGCCTAGTATAGCCCCAAGGATAATGATACAAAGCATAATAACATAAAGAACAGCTGTTACCTTCCTACATTGAAACACTTGATGCAAAGCCATCGATATCCCCCTTTTCATACATAATGATATATTAATTTTAGTAGCTTTACGAAAGACAGTCAATCTAAATTTACCAAATAATAGAAAAGGATGCCAATTATCAAATGGCATCCTTTTATTTAACTTTATGAATGTGTTTTACTTTGTTTCACACGCTCTATATGAATCGCCAGATAACTGACCTCAGTATCTTTAAACAGACAGCCTATATCTTCACCCAGATCCTGACATAACTCCTTTGATATGGCATAGCTTTCAGAAAATTCTGCTTTTACGTAAGGTGTAATATCCACCTGCAGTTCTTCCCTTTTCAGCGCCCGGACAATCATATATTTGATATGGGTCAGCAGTCTTGAGTATGATAGCGATTCTTTATCAATACTCAACTGATAATTCTTCTCTATCTTTTTTATAAAATCCTCTACTATAAGGACAAGACTCATGGACTTCCGTAAATGTTCCCTAGTCAGAGCAGAATGGATATGCATGGTAATATACCCTATCTCATCTTCATTAATGGTATGCCCTGTATAGGTTTTTATGATATCTACAGCCTGACTTGCCACCTGATATTCTTCGGAGAAAAGGATCTGGATATCTGTATTTAGGGGATTTAGAATTTCCATCCCGCCTTTCTGCCGTTCTATACTAAAGGCGATATGATCTGCCAAAGGTAGTAGAATATTGTTATCCATTGCTCCAAACTTTTTCTCTGCTAAAGCAATTATTTCATTGGAAATATCCAGGTAAATCGGGTCTATATTGTTAAGAACACTCAACCTGTCATCCGACTTTGCTCCATCCTGGAGCACATACACCCTGGCCTCTTTTAGGTCGCCGAAGGTATCACCCACCTTCTTCCCAAACCCAATACCCTTGCCAAGGAATATATGCTCTCTGGACGTATTCGAGCATTTTGCCAGTATTCCGTTGTTGTTCAGAACTTTTTCCACCTGATACATTCTCTTCCCCTTCAAACTCTTATTTTACAACAAAACAGCTATCACCATTTTTTACATGCTCAGACTGAGTTATATGAATCGTCTGATTTTCAGCCAGATTGGTAATGATGAATGGAGTCTCAATTCCAGCAGCATGTTCCTTGATATAAGAAAGATCGAACTCCATTAAAAGGTCTCCCTTCTTTACTCTATCTCCATCCTGTACTTTAACAGTAAACCCTTTACCATCTAATGCTACAGTATCTAGTCCTACATGGATTAGGGCTTCTAACCCATTATCTGTCTTTAAGCCAATGGCATGTTTGGTTGGGAATACAAATGCCACTTCACAATCGCATGGAGCATAAACT
>JAEYRR010000122.1 GCA_023435505.1 Bacillota bacterium
CATCTACCTTAATCTGATCCTTCTTTACTAGGAGAACTGTTGTAGAGCCGCCGAACTCAAACATCCCTTTTTCTTCGCCACGCTTAAATGCGTGTTTTCCATGATGATTGATAATTCGACCAATTAACATGGCACCGACTTCTACTTGTACAACTTTATCGAAATTCTTGGTTTCTAAAACAGTATATTCTCTACAGTTACGCTTATAGATGTTGCAGTGTTCTAGGGCAATTGGATTTACAGTATGTAATTCCCCCGGAATAAAATAATTCTCGCCCTTAATACCATCATCTATATAACAGTAACGATGATAATCATCTACAGTCAAACGGAATATCATACAATATCCGCCTTCAAATTCCTTATAGATCTCATCTCCGTCCAATAAGTCTCTCAAAGTATAAGCAGAACCTTTGATATGAAAGACATTGCGGCCATTGATTTTATAGACCGAGAACTTAGAATCACATGGGCTTACAAAAGCTTTTGGATCCATGTCTATTGGACGCTTTTCTTTTTTTATTTTACGAGTAAAGAACTCATTATAAGAACGATATTTTCTTTTTTCATAATCACTAAGCTTTATGTTAGAGTTTTTCAAAAAGATGTCAATAATACCGCTAGACAAAGAACTGTCTAAAAAGCAACCTACTACTTTTGAGATAAAAGGTTTTGTCAACACCTTTAACAGCATTCTCCCTGGAACCGTCTTATAAAGAAATCCCAGCGTTACCTCCTGACTATCATTCGTAGTCAGATAATGCCCTTTACGATCTTTAATTACACTCATACTAGAACCTCATCACAAACCAGACAAGTTCGGCGATACCAATCACCAAACATACTAGCATGCCTTTCAATTGAAGCTTAACTACTTTAAATTTCAAAACAAAAGCAACTGCAATAACTGCTAAACAAACTGCATATACTTCTGGGAAGTAAGCACCAATGTAATCTCGAAAGCTATACACTAAAGGTAGAATTAACGCCACATTAGTAACTGGTAATCCTTCATAGTACTTTCTAGGACCTCCTGTAGTCTGTTGACGTTCCTCTTCCATAACATTAAAATAAGCCAAACGTATCAGCGCAGCTAAAGAGTAGCATATTAATACAATATAGTATGCTAAATTGTCCTTCATACCTAAATTATATCCGATCACTGCAGGGAGCACGCCAAAGCAGATTAAATCAGAAAGGGAATCAATCTGGATTCCAAATCTTTTCTCCTGTACAGTTCTCTTTCTTGTCTTTGCAACCGTTCCATCAAACATATCACAAAGCCCTGCCAACATAAGCATCAGCATAGCTAAAGATGGATTACTGTTACCGATAGCACTGTAAATACCAAACAACGCAAAACCTGCTCCAATATAAGTTAAAATAACAGTATAATTATAGAAGCCTATCATTATATCTTTCTCCCTTCAGTACATTTACTGGGTCTTGTAAGCATAAAGTGATATATAACCGTTATAATACCGGTTAATATCAATTGAAAATAAAAATTAATTCCTCTCGTCAGCACCATAGCTGGCGCTACATATTGATCCAGATAAATCTGTGTATATAAAATCAAAAACATAGCTTCTGTCACACCAACAGCACCAGGCAGTGGTAATGAGTCTACAGTAATTGAAATCACTACTTGAAGCGCAAAAATATCCAGAAAACGCGAGCCTGTTAGACCAAAACTACGATATACGCAATACCCAATAGTGAACAATGCACATCTCTGGATAACTGTAACAATAAAAGTTTTCACTAATACTGATGGATGATCTTTAATAAATACTGCACTGGTATGATAATCCTCCAAGTGTTTTTCAAGATGATTAATCTTGGCCTGTGGATTTTTAACAATATGTAGTGCGCCTAAAAACTTAAAAAATACGGAAGTCAATTTTTTAACGGTAGACCTATTGTACATACAAAGCAAGCACACTGCAACAATTGCAAGATTAACCACAATCCCAATGATAAAAAGCCAAAAAGTTAATCGTTTCTGCATAATGAAATCACGATGCACTATACATACTACAATTCCCATGAAGAGTAGCACAATCTTATAAATTACTGTATAAAGTAGAATTACTATTGAAGATTTGGAAATGGGATATCCATCCTTTGACATATAATATGCCAATACAGGTTGCCCACCACTAGCAGAAGGAGTTATTCCGCAATAGAATAAGTCGATACAGGAATAACAAAAACTTCTAACTATTCCAATCGACATTCCTATGGATTGACCCAAGATAGAAAGACTGGCACCTTCTAAAAATATATTAGCAAATACCATCAGCATGGCAACCAATAAAAATCTATTATCAGACTCATGGATAATCTTTACCAACATCTTCAAATCACAGGTTCGAAACACAAAATAGTATGTAAACAAGAATATAGCAACTAATATTATAAAGCTGGTCACATACTTATTGTTAAATTTCTTAAGTATCTTCATATTGTCACCTTTCAGAACCAGTTAGCATGTCGCCGCCTTATAGCTCTATCAAAATATCTCAAATATTTAAATGCTTAACGCAAAATATTATGATCTACTTTCTAATATCCACCTAGCATTATACCATAGGTAACCAGTAGGTAGTCAAGTGTCTGGACATATTTTATTCATAATTCTAAAAAAAAAATAAACTTTTATAAAATATTTATTCCATATTTATGTAGTGGTTCCAGTATCAGGTAAGCAGAGTTATGGTATTGGTCATACATTACGTTAGAATATTTATCTTTTGTATTTTATAATTACTATTTTCCCACTTATCATTCTATGCTTTTATCGCTGATCTATATATTGAACCTCTTGCAGATATGCTTCCAGTACAGTACTATTTTCAGTCTGATATGCTTCAATACAGTCATTGTCGCTGCACTCCCCGATTTCATCAGTCTGAATATATACGGAAGTTGTTTCAGGTTCATTTACGATCAGTATCAAATTAAAGAATAAGCATAAACTGATGATTATAGAAGTAATTTTTACTGATTGTTTCATGTTTTTCATATTCATACTATAAATAGCACTCCTTTCATCGATGTTTTGTTACAATAATAGGATTTGCAACATTCATTAAATTATACTTCCATAATTTATGTATATTTGAGGTTATTTTCAATTACAAATCTAATCCTTGATAAAAAATACATTTATTAGTACAATATAAAAGACTTGTTCTACAAATATTAATTTCAAGGACTCAATACTCATTTATTTTAAATACAACCTTAAGGAGATAACTATGAGCGACTATGTAATAATAAGTGATGCCACTCTTGACTTACCTTTGGGTGTTCTGGAACAGCATAATATTCATGTCATCCCTATGACATTTACTTTAAATGATGTTTCTTACACCCACTATCCTGATGAAAGAGAAATTAGCATCGCTGATTTTTATAAGGCGATAGCGGAAGGTGGCCTTTCACAGTCTTCCCAGATTCCTCCGATTATCTATCAGGAATTTATGGAAGAATTTTTGAAGCAAGGAAAAGACATTTACTATATTGCATTTTCATCTGGGTTAAGTGGAACTTACAACTCAGGGAGAATGGTCATGGAGCAACTAAAAGAAAAGTATCCTGATCGAAAATTACTATGTACAGATACTCTGTGTGCTTCCGTCGGAGAAGGGCTTTTAGTTCTGACTGCTGCCAAAAAGAAAGAAGAAGGCTTATCAATTGAAGAATTGCATTCATGGGTTGAAGAAAACCGTATGAATTTCATGCATTGGTTTACTGTAAAGGACCTCTTCTATCTGAAGCGTGGTGGACGTTTATCCAGTCTAGAAGCACTTGTCGGTACTGCTCTTAAGATTCGTCCGGTGTTAACTACTGATGAGGAGGGTAAATTAACCGTTTACTCAAAGTTACGTGGGTCAAAGAAGGAGCTTGAATTCCTAGTCAACGCTCTAGAGACTCAGGCAATTGCACCTTCCACACAGACTGTCATAATCGGACATAGTGATAATTTGGAACAGGCACAGGCCTTAGAACAAATAATCAAAGAAAAAAATCTGGTAAAAGAAATTATTATATCCCAGATTGGTCCTATTATCGGAACTCATACCGGTCCAGGAATGTTAGCCCTTACTTTCTATGGCAACAAACCTTCCAATTCATAAAAAATTAGCTGTGACATGTAATTGTCACAGCTTTTTTATTTACATCGGTATTTAATTTTCTGTATCCAACGTCACATAAAGGGGGGTATGATGGATAGCTGGTAATATAACCTCTAAAAGATCTTTTGTTCTAAGCTTTAAACTACTAGTATTGATACAGGGATGACATCCTACATACTCCATACCAGTTAAATCCTCATCAATTATAAGCTGCACCTTATTGTCAGTATCATTCATAAGGCCAAGGACGCTTACGGAGCCTGGTGTAATATCCAGATATTTCTCCATGTATTCTGGACTTCCAAAAGACAATCTGGTGCTTTTAATCTGCCTTGCCACCTCAGGAGTCTTAAGTTTCTTATTTCCCAACATCATCAGAAGATAATACTGGTCTCGTTTAGAGTTACATAAAAATAGATTCTTACAGATCTCTATCTCTAATATCCTGTCCACTTCATGACAATCCTCAATGGTAGCTGTCTCTTCATGATCCAATCGGATAAAGGGAACCTGAAGCTTTTCTAGCAGTTCATAGACCCGCATTTCTTTTTCCAGACGGTTCTCTGCTCCAATGGCTCCCTGATATACAATCGGAGAAAGCTCCATCCCATGCATCAAGCGGTACCCCTTTCCTGTCATAATAAGCTGACAAAGTTCCTTTATGTCTGAAACCCTATGTGTAAGCTCTATACCACCAATGGCATCTGTAAGATGATGTGCATCAGAACCTTCTATCATAGGCAGGTAGTTTCTCTTTGCATACTCATAAGCATACTCATTATAGAGTGGATTCCTCTTCACATTCCCTTCATTGTAGACTTCTACTCCATCCACATATTGGGAACAAAGACGGACTTTTGGAATATAGCTGTCTTCCCTGTAGGGATGGGCTTGAAAGAGGTAACCTCCCGATTCCTTCACCAACTTGTATTGCTCTTTGATGGAACAGGTCTCAATCTCAGGATGCTCTAGCAACCACTGTTTATCCAGTCCATATACAAGAAAGTCAGTCCCCTGGTAAGCAGATTCCCAGCCAAAGAACACGTCTAACCCTATACGCTCCCCTTCTTCCTTGGCATTCTCGTATCCCTTACAAAATAGCTCTACCCGTTTCTCCCAAGATAATGTTTTCGGAACTGTAGTATTGCCATTTAAGAAATGATCGGTTACAACAACTCCCTGATATCCGCACTCTTTATATCGTTGCACCTGTTCTGATGCAGTAGCACTAGCACATGCACTAGATTCCTTGGTGTGCATATGCAAATCAATCCTGTAACTCATGAAGCCTTCTCCTTCCCTCTCACCTATGGCACTCTGAATTTTCTTATCTGTAAGATTTAAGATGCTGCAAACTGGCTCTCATACAGCCTAGCATAAAATCCACCTTTTTCTAATAATTCCTCATGGGTCCCCTGTTCAATGACATGGCCTTTTTCCATTACCAGTATCAAATCAGCTTCCTTAATGGTAGATAGACGATGAGCTACTATAAAACTGGTTCTGCCCTCCATCATCTTGGAAAAAGCCTTTTGAATTCGTATCTCTGTCCTTGTATCTATGGAAGAGGTGGCCTCATCTTGAATCAGCATAGGTGGCAAACAAAGCATGACTCTGGCAATACAGAGGAGCTGCTTTTGCCCCTGAGAAAGATTGCCTCCTTCTTCGGATATGATTGTGTCATATCCATTAGGAAGACGTTTGATGAAACTGTGGGCATGGGCTTTCCTTGCCGCCTCTTCAATCTCTTCCCGGGTTGCATCCGGTTTCCCATAGGATATATTCTGAGC
>JAEYRR010000157.1 GCA_023435505.1 Bacillota bacterium
GACCTATACTGAATACCTTTATGGATCGTCCTTTGTCTATATCAGGAAAAGTTGCTCTTCGTAGTAAGGATTTATTCCATCCGGAGATTCGTTTGGTAGACTTTAAACGTCCACTGCTTACAATCCCTAATCTTGCGATTCATCTTGATAGGGATGTGAACAAAGGAAAAGAATTAAACAGCCAGATTGATATGTTACCTTTACTTTCAATGGCAGGAGAGCATATCAAACAGGAAGAATTTGTGGAAGCCCTGGCTAAGGAACTGCACGTTTCCCCTAAGGATATCTTAGATTTTGAATTAGGGCTTTATATAAAAGAGGAAGGGGTAGAATTTGGCCTAAAGAAGGAGTTTATCTCTGCACCAAGAATTGATAATATCTCCAGTGTACAAGCCTGTCTAACCGGAATAATCACTAGTGAACGCAGCCATGGTATCGATGTGATTGCTTGCTTTGATCATGAGGAGATAGGCAGTCGTTCCAAAAAAGGCGCTGATTCCAATCTACTGGGCTTGCTTTTACAGAAGGTTTACTGTAGTCTAGGTGGTAGCATTACTTCCTACAATGATGCGTTGTTAAAGAGTCACTGCATTTCTGTAGATGTGACTCATGCTGTACATCCTAATAAGAAGGAAAAATCAGATATTACCAATAAAGTATATCTGAATAAAGGCATTGCCATTAAGATTACCAATTCTCAGTCATATGCCAGTGATTGTGAGATGGTAGGTATTCTTATCCAGATTTGTGACAAATGCGGATTACCATACCAAAAGTATTATAATCGTTCTGACATTAATGGTGGTTCTACTTTAGGATCAATTATAAATTCCATTCTTCCTGTTCAGACTCAGGATATTGGCATTCCGATTTTAGCCATGCATTCGGCAAGAGAAACGATGGGTGTTAAGGATCAGGTGGACTTGGAAAAACTTTTGACGGCGTATTTTAGTCTATAGGGTATGTGTTATGAATAAAGTTTATTAACTAAACAAATAGGTATTCACAAGAAGTAAACTTTATGGTAAGATATAGCATGTCAAGGAGATAACTCCGGACAGGCTTTATTATAGCCATGTTATGGAACATGATTTCCGAAATGGCAGGATAAGTTAGTTACAAATTTTGTAAAGGTGGTATCAGAATGAAAACAATGGAATTACAAAAAACTGCTAATGAAATCCGTAAGGGTATCATAGATGCAGTCCATAGCGCAAAATCAGGACACCCAGGTGGCTCTCTTTCAGCTGCAGATATCTTTACTTACCTGTATTTTGAAGAGTTAAATGTTGACCCGGATAATCCTGACAAGCCAGACAGAGATCGTTTTGTTTTATCAAAGGGCCATGTAGCCCCTGGTTTATATTCAACCCTTGCTCACAGAGGATTCTTCCCAGTGGAAGATTTATTAACATTACGTCATGTAGGTTCCTATTTACAAGGCCATCCAGACAAGAAACACATACCTGGAGTTGATATGTCCAGTGGTTCTTTAGGACAGGGCGTTTCCGCTGCTGTAGGTATGGCTTTATCTGCTAAGCTCACTAAGGATGAATATCGTGTGTACACTCTTCTTGGTGATGGTGAGATTCAGGAAGGTCAGGTATGGGAGGCAGCAATGTTTGCAGGATCCCGTAAATTAGATAACCTTGTAGTGATTGTAGATAATAATGGTCTTCAAATTGATGGTAGGATTGATGATGTATGTTCTCCATATCCTATTGATAAGAAGTTTGAAGCATTTAATTTCCATGTAATTAATATTGATGCTCATGACTTTGATCAGATTGCTGCTGCTTTTAAGGAAGCAAGAGAGACCAAAGGAATGCCTACCGCAATTATTGCTAAGAGTGTAAAAGGTAAGGGCGTAAGCTTTATGGAGAATCAGGCTAGCTGGCATGGTACTGCACCAAACGATGAGCAACATAAACTAGCTAAAGAAGACTTGGTAAAGGTAGGTGAAGCATTATGTCAGAAGTAAAGAAAATTGCAACAAGAGATAGCTATGGTAATGCTTTAGTTGAACTTGGAAATGAACATGATAATTTATATGTATTAGATGCTGACTTAGCAGCAGCAACCAAAACTGGTGTATTCAAAAAGGCTTTTCCAGAACGTCATATTGACTGTGGTATTGCAGAATGTAATATGATGGGGATTGCAGCAGGACTTTCCACTACCGGTAAGGTTCCATTTGCTAGTACTTTTGCGATGTTTGCAGCAGGACGTGCGTTTGAGCAGGTTCGTAACTCTATTGGTTACCCACACTTAAATGTTAAGATTGGTGCCACCCATGCAGGTATCTCCGTAGGAGAAGATGGTGCAACTCATCAATGTAATGAAGATCTTGCTTTAATGAGAACTATCCCTGGAATGGTAGTCATCAATCCAAGTGATGATGTAGAAGCAAGAGCAGCTGTTAAAGCAGCTTATGAGCTTGATGGTCCGGTTTATCTTCGCTTCGGACGTCTTGCAGTGCCAGTAATCAATGACAATGCAGATTATAAATTTGAATTAGGAAAAGGTGTAGTATTACGTGAAGGTAAGGATGTTACCATCGTTGCTACTGGACTTTGTGTAAGCGAAAGTCTTGCCGCAGCAGAGCAACTTGCAGCAGAAGGTATTGATGCTAAGGTTGTTAACATTCACACAATCAAGCCTTTGGATGAAGAATTAATCGTAGCCTGTGCAAAGGAGACTGGTAAGGTGGTTACCGTTGAGGAACATTCTGTAATCGGTGGCCTTGGAAGCGCTGTATGCGATGCCTTATGTGCACATTTCCCAACTACTGTATTGAAGATTGGTGTAAATGATGTGTTCGGAGAATCTGGTCCAGCACTTGAACTGATTAAGAAATATGGTCTAGATAGTGAAAGTATTGCAGCGAAAGTAAAAGCTTTTGTTAAATAATAAAGAACCCTATACTTAAGTAGGAATGCGTACCTGTAGGTGCGCATTCTTTTTTTCGTGTCCAAGAAAATGATGGTATAGGAAGGGACAGTCATAATCCTTCCTTAAGAGAAATATATTATAATAACAAGCCCTATTAGGTGTTGCTATGGAAGATAATGAGAATAAGGATATAATCAGTAGTTTTATAAGAATTGGGATTATTGTGCTTACAGTGGTTGTAGTCTTTGCATTAGGACTCAACTATATGCCACAAGCTATTAGTGTTACAAGTAAGTCCACAAAAAAGCTACCTATTTACTGCGTGAATACGGAGAAGCGACAGGTTGCTATAAGCTTTGACGCAGCCTGGGGGAATGAGCAGACGCAGGGTATCCTTGATTGTCTAGAAAAGTATAATGTGAAGTCAACATTTTTCCTAACTGGAGGCTGGGTGGACAATTATGGAGATGACGTGAAAAGAATTGCCAGAGCAGGACACGATATAGGTAATCACAGTCAGAACCATAAGCAGATGTCTAGAATCAGTAAAGAGGAATGTATGAAGGAGATCACACAGGTACATGATAAAGTGAAAGCATTGACCGGAAAGGAGATGTTTCTTTTTAGACCACCATTTGGGGATTATAACAATACATTGATTAATGTTTGTAATGAGTTGAATTATTACTGTATACAGTGGGATGTGGACTCCTTAGATTGGAAGGATTATGATGCCAAAACCATAACAAATCGGGTACTTAAGGATAAACATCTAGGAAATGGGTCCATTATATTATTTCATAATGGTGGAAAGCACACATTAGAAGCTCTGCCTGCCGTTATTGAAGGACTTCAGGCTAAGGGATATGAGATAGTGCCAATCAGCCAACTTATCTATAAAGATAATTATGAGATGGATCATGAGGGAAGGCAGTTTAAAAAATAGCATAGAATATTGCGTACAAAGGTTCCTCCCTGTGGACTACAAGGAGGAACCTTTAGTAAATTACTTGACAAAATATTACATCATTGCTATGATGAAAACAACTTGGGCAAGGGCGCTACAGGGTAGTTGCCATTGCCTTTTTTTAGTACTTTAAGGGCAGAATATTTTTAAAAATGGGTACATAAAGATATGTTAAAGGAGAGATGTTTATGAGTAAGTATACGGTTTCGGACATTGTTCGTCTTGTTGAGGAAGAGGATGTGGAGTTCATCCGACTACAGTTTGTTGACATTTTTGGGAATCTAAAAAACATGGCTGTGACGATCAGCCAGTTGGAAAAGGTGTTGAATAATGAATGTATCTTCGATTGTGGAGCCATTGAAGGTTTTACCGGTTTAAACAGACAAGAGCTGTATCTCTACCCGGACCTTGACACCTTTGAAATTTTCCCATGGAGACCGCAACAGGGGAAGGTTGCAAGATTTATCTGTGATGTATATCAGCCTGATGGATTACCA
>JAEYRR010000185.1 GCA_023435505.1 Bacillota bacterium
ACGTTTGAGTGCTTCTTTTGCCTGCAATCCGACTGTAATGTCTGTGTTAAGTTCTGTGGCGGCTTCTGTAAATGATACGCTATGCCAGTTCATATTAATCCCCCTTAGGCTTTTTTGCAGCTTTCTGCTCATAGAGTAAAGGTTTTACTTATGAAATTATATGTCCAAACCAGTTTTTTATACGTCTGTACCAAAGATTTTAGTCACCCTGAGGATACCCTCACATATGTTATAAAGAGAAGACATATTCTGACCAGGTGAAAAAATGTTTTGGAATGTAATTGTGATGTCAATATCTCTAAGTATCGATGCTTTAGGTATTGGGATTTCATATAGGCTGAAAGGGGTAACGATTACCCATCCTGCCAAAATTACGATTGGATTAGTATCTGTACTTATCATGTGGGTTTCTCTGAATTTGGGGAAAATTATACAAAACGTCTTTCCTACAGATATCGCAAAGATTATAGGCTGTAGCATTCTTGGTCTGATGGGACTTTCCTTTATTCGCAGTGCCTTATTTAGTCAAGAGGAGCTTACTTATGATTTTAATAAATCCAAAAATATAGATTGGTGGGAAGCCATTGTATTGGGATTTGCACTTTCCATAGACTCCGTCAGCGCTGGCATTGCAGCTGTCAGTATGGGATTGGGCAATAACTGGATTCCCTTTTGTGTAGGTTTTATGCAGGTAGTATTTTTATATATGGCTGAATTTTTAATCGTAAGAACAAAAATAATAAAGCATATAAATCGAAAAGTATGTGGAACATGTGCTGGAATACTGTTGCTTATAATTGCTTCTGTGCGATTATTGGGGTAGAATAGAACATGTAGAAAAGCATTAGGAGAATACAGTGAAAACATATAAGATAATAGTAGAATATGATGGAACCAGATATGGAGGGTTTAGAAATAGCAGAAGGGGAGGTACTGCCACTATCCAGGATAAGATAGAGGCGGTACTGAACCGTATGGAACAAGGCAAGGACTTTATATTGGCAGCAGCCACGAATACTGAGCCAGGAGTTCATAGTATAGGACAAACCATCTCCTATGGGTCAAATACACATTTATCAGCTGAGGAAGTCAAACAGTATATGAATCAGTATCTTCCAATGGATATTGTGGTCAGTTCAGTAGAATTGGCAAAGGAGGGCTTCCATGCGGAGTTTGCAAAAAGCGCCCTTTTATATGAATATCGAGTGCAAACTGCAAGGTATAAAAATGTAATGGAGCATAGTTATATGGATTATGTACCGGAAGCATTAGACCTTGTTTTAATGGAGAAGGGAATGGGATTACTGTGTGGACAAATAGATCTTATGGCCTTTAACAGTAATCGAAGATTAAAAAAGTCCACTCTCAGAACTATAGAAAAACTACAGATGCAGGTGGACAAAGAGGAAATAAAGATTACTTGCCAGATTGATCAAGTCTGGCCGGGCTTGGTACCAGCTATTTATGGAGTACTCATACAAGTAGGAAAACATCAGTTAAAACTTGAGGACCTGATAGATCGGCTTCAGAAAAGGGAGTTAGGCTCCTTATATATGCCTGCACCGTTCAAGGCAATCATGCTAAAGCAAGTTCTCTATAAAAAGTGAAGTCAGTAATTTGGTTAGGCTTGTTTCTTTGTGAGAAGCTTTTTTAATGGGGTAATTCGATACAGAAGAAACAGTATTCCAATGATGAAAAGAGGCATGATGACTACTTTGTAACGGGAGTAATATTCCCCTACAACCTTCCAGTTTTCTCGTAAGGTATAACCGAGTCCTATTAGAATTATGTTCCAAACAGTGATACCAATAGCCGAGGCTGAGAGGAAAACAGGATATCTTTGCTTTGTGACACCGGAGATAAAGGCAATATATGTACGGCAGATAGGGATAACACGACCGATACAGACTGCCCAGGTACCGTATTTATCAAAGCGTTCGAAGGAGCTATCTAACCCTTTTTGGGTGCTGGGGAATCTCTTTTTTATCCGGTTGATTAGGGGGAGTCCACCGGTTCTGCCAATCACATAACAGATACTGGTTCCTAAAAGTCCGGCAATGACACTAACGATTATGATAATAAAAAAACTAATGTGCTGATAGGAAGCCACAGCTCCTGAAAACGGAAGTACAATTTCACTGGAGACAGGGAAACAGGCATATTCAATTAGTATTAGGATAAACATTGCAATAAGTCCATATTCATAGATTAAATTGGTAAAGAAACTCATTATTCCCTCATAATATTCATTATTATCATATATATATTGTTTATTAAAAAGATTCATGCTATTCTTCTAGATAAAATGCAAAACACAATAAAGAAAAGGGTGATACAATATGAAAGAACAATGTGATTACAGAAAAACATTGTTAGGCTGCCTAATGTTTATAGGCCTGCTGTGTTTTATAATGGGAGTACATAAACCTCAAGAGGTTAACGCAATCGCCAAAACAAGTACAGCTACCAAATATCCATATTTGATTAAAGTTAATAAAAAGATGAATACGGTAACGGTCTATAAGAAGGATGCTAAAGGGAAGTATACAGTTCCGGTAAAAGCTATGGTATGTTCCACTGGAAAAAACACTCCAATAGGAACCTTTAAAACCAAGGCCAAGTATCGATGGAAATGGCTTTACGGCAATGTGTATGGTCAATATGCTACCAGAATAACAGGCCCTATATTATTTCATTCCGTATATTACTATAAGAAAAACCCGGCAACACTTTCCATAAGTGAATTCAACAAGCTGGGTACGTCAGCTTCCATGGGATGTGTACGTCTTAAAGTATCCGATACCAAATGGATTTATGATCACTGTGGACTTGGAACTACGGTTGTAATTTATAATAGTAATGACCCGGGCCCTCTAGGAAAACCAAAGGCTTATAAAATTAGTAATAAAATCACCTGGGATCCTACGGATACTACCAATAAAAAGAATCCGTATAACAAGAAAAAACCAACCATTTCAGGAGTTAAGAATGTTACTATCGCCTATGGTAGTACATATTCGCCTAAAAAAGGCATGAAGGCCATCAGTACCTGTGGTAACAATATTACCAAGTCCGTGAAGATAAAGAGCAATGTCAATACTAAGTTAGCGGGTACTTATCAGG
>JAEYRR010000190.1 GCA_023435505.1 Bacillota bacterium
ATTAAATATTAACTATAAGAAGAAAGGGGTATTCAAATGAAACACAATTTTATTAAAACAGCACTAATGATTATAGGTGCTATGGTAGTACTGAGTGCAACACCTATAGTAAATGTTACAACTACACCAGTACAAGCGAGTGTAAACTACTATTCAGACGAAGAAGTTTGGGAGCGAGATGATAATGGCAGGATAATAGGTATTAATGATTATTTTATAGAAAATGAGTTTGGTGGCTATAAGAACGTAAGAGATTATTTCAAGACTCTAGATTTCTACAATAAAAAACCTAAATATACATATCAGTGGACTGATGAAGTTGGCTTAATATACTCAAGTCCAATCACTGATAGCAAGTATATTAATTTTAATGGGCAGGTAGACGAGAACTTCTCGAAAACGCCAGAGGGTAAATTAACCATAAAAGATACGAAGATAGAACTTGGCATGGGTACGGATTTATCTAAGTACATTACATACGTTGATACTGTGGATGAATACCTAAATAGAAAGACCTACTATTACTTCCCAGGTAAAAACGATTGCATATTTGACCTTAACAAGTGCACAACAATGAAATTTACAGCACCAGATGATGGGGTATTGAGGGTGAGGGAGATTTTTAATGAGACTAACTGCCAAGCTACAGGTACATATATATCTATACTAGATAAAAATGGGAAGACCCCAGAACTTGATAATTTTGATGCTTCGATAGGAGATTTTCAAGAAAGTGTTTGGTATGGCTTCCTAGGTTTTGATAGTTGTAAGGTGAAGAAGGGCGAAACGTATACAATAGCGTTTACCTCATACAGAGCTATCATGGAGTCTAAGTATGAGATGATGTTTATGAAAACAACAGGAGCGGGAGAGAAGTACAAAGAGAATACATGGAATGTAGTTAAATTAAATGAGAAAGCATACCCAGCTTCTACAAAATCAACATTTAAAGAGACTACATTGTACTCTAGTATGAGAGTCGACATAAAAGAGGAAAGCATTGTTGAAGTAAATGAAAAGTACCTTAGTTACATCTACGAAGGATGGGGTATCGAAAAACTATGGGATAATGATACAATCGGATATAGATATTGCAAGGTACCAGAGACAGACAAGCTGAATGACAAGGACTTTAATGAGTACTTTGCAACGGGTAAAAGCAAAGACCCAGTTGCTGGAGCGGTATATTATAAGAAAGATGTAAAAAATAAGACACTTTCTTACAAAGTAAGGTTGGAAAGAGGAAGTTATTACTTACCAATCACATTGGGGTGTACAGATATTGCCTTTAAGTATAAAGTGACACCAGTAAAAGAAGTTAAAATTAAAAGTCTACAAACAATCCAAGAGAACGCTACTAGTATTGATGGTGTTTGCTCAGCGAGAGCTACAGTCTATGCTATAATAAATAAGAAAACATACAAAGCTACTGCTGACCTTGATGGTAAGTTCTCAATTTCAATACCTAGACTTAAAAAAGGTACTACCGTTCAGATTTATGCTAAACGAGATAAACTTACAACTAAAAAGACAAAATATATCGCCAAGGCAGACCCATTCAAGAAATTAAAACTTGAAGTTGAAAACGTAATAGAACGAGACACGGTAATAAAGATAGATGGTTATGATGACACCCCAGTCTATGTTAAGATTGGTAATAAAACATATAAGGCTATACATTTGGATAAAGAGTATGGGCGATTTTATCTCGAGATACCTAAGGCTGTGAAGAATACAAAGATAGTTGTATGGCAGTACAACAAGTATAAGAATGTTAAACACAAGAAAGAAATAAAAGTAGAAGCTTCAATAAAATTCTACACACCAAAAGTAACAGCCAAGAAGGGCAAAAACTATGTAACTGGCACAGCCTTTAGCAAAGATGGTTTAATTTTTGCTACAGTAAATGGAAAATCCTACAGGGTACAATTAAAGAGTAGGACATATAAGTTCTATACTAAAAAGCTAAAGAAGGGTGACAAAATTGAGATATGGGAGTTTTATAAGGGGAAGAAGTCTAAATTAAAGAAAGTTACCGTGAAGTAGGATCTGGTGTATGCAAAGTGTATGAAAGGTGTTTCCTCAAACAAAAATAGGTAGGGAAGTGGTAGTATAGTAGATGGTCATATTCATATTGAACGAGGAGAATATACATATGAATGGATAAATCAGTTTGTTAACAAAGCTGTTGAAAAGCAATTAGATGAGATTTGGCTTCTTGAGCATTGTTATCGGTTTGAAGAATTTGTTCCTATGTACGATTCTGTTTGTGCATATAGTAAGTATATAGATACATGGTTTCACAGAGAAGCAGGAGTTTTAAAACTTGAAAATTATTTGTCACTTATGAAACGTATTAGAAATAATCAATTCACTGTTAAGATTAAGTTTGGACTTGAGATATGCTATTTTAAAGAGTTTGAAGATTTAGTTGTAGAATTAACTAAAGATAAAGAGTTTGATTTTTTGCTAGGTAGCGTTCATTTTGTTGATAATTTTGCCTTTGACCATAAGGCGGAGCATTGGAATGGAATTAATGTCGATGAAATATATCATAGATATTTTGAAACATCTATTTCACTTGCTCAAAGTGGCATATATG
>JAEYRR010000204.1 GCA_023435505.1 Bacillota bacterium
GCAATGTATTGTATGCCACTATGTTTATCTTTTTCGTTTCCATGATGGCTATTTTTATAAGCGTAAAATATTATAATGAGAAATTAACAAAGGCCACGGATCTGCAGGTAGAAGAGACTTTGACAAAGAATTGTGATTACGTCAAGAAAACTCTGAATCAAAACTTACAGCATGTAATGGATGATTTAAGCTATATTGCTAATTGCATGACTAGTGAAGGCAAGGAACCTGATCTCCTTACTCTAAAACAGCTTCTATCCAACTACACTGGAACTGCCAATCTAGACAATACACATTTCATCTATTCCTCCTCTTTGGTAGCCCTATCCAAAAATAATGCACTTTCAGAGTTTGAGAAAACCGTCCTGCGTAATTTTCAAAATGGACAGTCCGTCTCATTTATTGAAGAGGACAATGAAAACCTTCTTACTATAGCTGTTCCCCTCTATGATAAAAAAAATATTACCGGTCTATTATATAACTACTATTCTATACGTTATCTAACAAAGAATATATTAAATTCGGACTCAGAACAGAATATCCTTTCCTATGTGGTGGATAAGGACCTGACTCTACTGACTCCTATCAGTAATTACAAAACCTTAGATGATGCCTTTGAGAATTATTCCTTTTCTTCTGGGATTACCATAGAGAGTATCAAGGATGACTTTGCTAACAATAAAAGTAACATTATTATTTTGCACCTAAATGATCAGAAATATTTTATGCGTTACTCGCCATATGGGATTAATGACTGGTATCTTCTCAATATCTGTCAGGAGCAAGATGCTATCAGCCAGGTTTCCATCCTAAGTACCGCCACTCGTAGCTTATGTAATCAGATAATCGCTATCGTATCAATACTGCTATTCCTTATTTTAGTAGTTCAATGTCTCATTAACTTGCGTAACAGTAGGAATTACAGCCGTTTACTCTTAGAAAAGGCATGTTATGAAACTGCATTTGAATTGACAAATGGTGTTCTTTGGGAATATGACATAAGAACTGATACTCTGACCAAATCAGATCCCGATCAAGGAATTCTAACCCCTTTGGCTATTACAGAAAATTTTAGTGAATATATTAAACAACCAGATCTCATATACCCGGAAGATCTAGAGACCCTTAAGAATTTTTATGCAAAAATAGTGAATGGTAATAAAAGTAGTACGGTAGAAATCCGAGCAAAAGATATTACCGAAACCTTTAAATGGTTTGAGTTGACGGCTACCGTTATCAAGGATAATAACGAACAACCTCTTCTTGCCATTGGACAGTCCATTAATATCGACGCCGAAAAACGTACCCTGGAGCAAATTAAGGCCTCCAGAGAAATGGACCCCTTAACCAAGCTATATAATCGTAAGACTGCTGAAGAAATGATTACCTCTTTGATCTCCCATGAGTCGGAATCCAGACTCCATGCTCTTCTTTTACTGGATATCGATAATTTCAAGGAAATCAACACAACTTTTGGCTATGTATTTGGTGATGCCCTACTAGTAGAACTAGCTACCCGTCTATCGAAGCATTTTAAAGCAGACGGTAATGTCTTAAGCCGTGTCGGTGGTGACTGTTTCTTAGTTTATCTGTGTGATGTAGACTCTGCTTCCTATGCCATTGAGCAAGGCAAAGTGATGCTCTCCATTCTGCAGGAAACCTTTAAAAAGCAAGATGAATCCAACCATATTAGCGGTAGTGTCGGACTATCCCTCTACCCAAGCGATGGAAGCAATGTGGCTACTCTATTAAGTAAAGCCAATACAGCCCTGTCGTACTCCAAGGAACATGGTTCCAATAATGTCAATCTGTATAATAGTGCATTTATGTCCTTTGTAGACTTTAGTGATTTCTATGAAGAAATACGTAGCAGAAACAGCTATCAGCCAATGAATCAAAGTATTATTGACTCTTCACTGATTACAAATGCAGTAGAAATCCTGTTTGATGCCAGAGATATCGAATCCTCTATTAACATGATATTAGGTATTATTGGCTCTTATTATGATCTTTGTTATATTACAGTTATTGAGAAGAGTGAATCGAATCTAAGTGGTAAATTCACTTATACCTGGCGTATCGATTCCTCTATATCAGTGGATTCTGATTTTGAAATTCCTCCAACCGCCATTCAGACACTTGATCAATACAATGCGGAAAACAATAACATCTATTACTGCAGTACTTTGTCCGAGCTGCGTCAATTAAGTCCTCCCCTTGCGGAAGGTTTGCAAAAGTACTCCATAAATGGATTTTTAGAGTGTGGTATCAATAACAATGGCCAGTCTCTTGGATATATCGCCTTTACCTATAAGGATAAAGATAGAGTATGGACAGAATCTGAGGTGGATTCCATCTTACTGATTACCAAGATTCTAGGAGGATATATCTTTAATATAAGAGCGCAAGCTAAGGCCTATAAGCTGCAACGAATTGATCCTCTGACGAATGCAAAAAATCTGACTGCTTTCACAGAATCTGCACTCCGACTACTCTATGATAACCCAGATACCAACTATATCTTATTCTATTCAGATATTGATAAATTTAAGTTGTTTAATGATACATATGGATATAGTGAAGGTGACCGAGTACTGATTGAGTTCGCCAATGCCTTAAGCTCCATTACCGATCATGATGAATGCTTCGGCCGTGTTACAGCTGACAAGTTCATTGGTCTATTCAACTATAATAATCCAAAACACTTTTTGGGTAAGATTCGTGTCCTCCATGACATTATGAATCAGATTCCTAAAACAGAAAATGAAAAATATAGAGTGTCTATAATTATAGGTTTATGCCCAGTCACTGATAGCCGCAATCTTTCTGTCATTATAGACCGTGCCAACATAGCACGAAAGAGTATTACAAACCGACATAAGTCTCGTTATGCATTCTTTAGTGAATCGATGAAGAGTGATTTAGTAAAACAAAGAGAGATTGAAGATCTTATGGATATCTCCCTATCAAACAATGACTTTTTGGTTTATCTACAACCAAAGGTGTACCTAGAAAATAGACAAATCTGTGGAGCAGAGGCCTTAGTTCGTTGGCAGCACCCAACAAAGGGCTTACTTCCTCCTAATGATTTCGTACCAACTTTTGAAGAGAATCAGTTTATTATTAAGCTAGATTATTACGTGTTTGAACAGACCTGTAAGCACATACGCAGGATGCTAGATGCAAGACAAAAGGTCTATCCAGTCTCCGTTAATATGTCAAGGCTACACCTTAGTAACAATGAAATCCTGACGAAACTAAAAGAAATTGTAGACAAATATCAGGTTCCAACTCACTATCTGGAACTGGAGTTAACAGAAAGTGCCTTACAGGAGAACTCAGGCTATATGTTCTCAATCTTATTCCAGCTTCATAAAATGGGCTTTATCATCAGTATGGACGATTTTGGTTCCGGTTTGTCCTCCTTAAATCTTCTTCGTACTTTGCCATTTGATGAACTGAAACTAGACAAGGATTTCTTCCAGCAAGGAACCTCCACAGAACGTGAGCGAATCGTAATCGCTAACATTGTCCGGATGGCTCAGGACCTTCATATGACCATTGTGTCGGAGGGCGTAGAAACCCAGGAACAAGCTGATTTCCTGAACTCTATCAACTGTGATATTGCTCAGGGATACTTGTTTGCAAAGCCTATGCCAATGTCGGAATATGAAAAAATCTACTACCCATCAGTAAAATAATTGTATATAAAATAAATCCCTGTGGAATCTCCACAGGGATTATTACAAGTTAAATCTCTTTTCTTATATGCTCTTTTAGAATATTTCTAATCTCCTCTTCTAACTGCTTCCCATTGATAGACTCTGAATATTCTTCTAATATCCTCTCTATATTAATCTCTTTCTCTACTCTCTCCACCAACTGATCCACAATATCATCTACAATCCGTTGCTGCACACAGCCCTCATCTAACTTTTTTAATATTTGCTGATAGAGATTGTTAGCAACGAGTTCATTCTTTGTCAAAGTCTGCTTGTTGGAGGTATAAGGTCCAAAATTTAAAGGATTTCTCTTCCCATGGTTTACTTCCTTTTCCTGCACATTTTTTTGAGGCAATACTCGATCGTCCTGTAGTGTTCTGTAGTCCTCAGGGTCAACTGCAGACATAATAGTCAGGATACCACCCTCTACCACAAACTTCAGTTGAGTCACACTATTATTCTGAGTATCAAAGGATAGGTCGTAAAGCCTCCAGCCATCCACAACCTTAATGGGAACTATGTAACTTTGGTTGAGTTTATATTGATATGCCTGATCATTCTTTCCATCAAATATAACCTGAAGCTGGTAGATCTGACTACCCTCTTCACTCTCGCCATCCTTTAGCCAAAAGCAAAAACTGTACCGATTGTACTTCTCGAGCATCATAGGCTTAGATAGGATTTCAGTGTGATTTCCTGTCTTAGAGCCAATTATAAATACTTCTTCCAATTGACCATCGATGCCACTGATGAAGCACCTCTCCCCTTTATTATCTGGACAGCCTTTATTAAACTCCCAATTTCTAGCTTTAAAATATATTCTATGGGCTGGCATCGCTCTACCTCCATACTATTATCTCAAAGTTATTGTATGTACCTTCCAAATACTATCTTAACATAATCTAGTAAGATTTACTATGGATTTGCCCTCTGACTATTTTCTACAGATTAGTAAGGCATGATTGGCCAGTCCAACACAGTATTCACTTTCTATAACCACGTCCGCAAAATGAAACCATACTTTTCTCTGTTCCTCGCTAAATTGCTCGATCACATCCTCTGTCAGTAGAAAATCTAAGGCTGCAAATCGTTCATAGACTAATCCCACTTTAGCTGCCTCCGTGATCATTTCCTCTGGCATTGTATAGAAG
>JAEYRR010000229.1 GCA_023435505.1 Bacillota bacterium
GTTGGAGAAACAGCTGGAGTTATGTAACCGAGAGCTTTTAAAATGGAAAAGGGAATCGGACACCTATGAGATACTTCATGATATAGACAATTTTTACCTTCATGTATTACGCCTTTCTACGGTACTATATGAGTTTTTACGGGAACACCAGGTCTTTGAACAGAGAGAGATTGTGCTTAATTTTTATTTTGTAGTAAGTAATTTTCTGGCTATTTATGAGATCTGTGACAGTAAATATCTGATCTATACAGATTTTCTTGAGAATGGGAACTTTGCGCTTACGTTGCAATGTATGGATCCTTCTACCAATATAAATAACTGTTTGGAGAAAGGGAGAAGTGCGATATTTTTCTCCGCCACTTTGCTTCCTGTGACCTATTATAAGGAACAGTTAGCAGGTAGGGAAGAGGATTATGCCATATATGCTGAGACAGTATTCAACCCCGATAAGAGAAGAATATTGGTGGCTGAGGATGTCAGTACCAAATATAGTAGAAGAACCGATGACGAGTATGATAAGGTGATTCAATATATTACTTCCTTTGTACAAGGGAAAATAGGCAACTATCTGGTTTTCTTTCCATCCTATCAATTTATGGAGCAGATTCTTTTAAGGCTTGAAGATAAGAATTGTTTTGGTACTCTTTTGGTACAGAGTAATAGAATGACAGAAGAGGAACGAGAGGATTTTCTCGAACAATTCAAAGAGGAGCCTATGGAGACGAGAGTCGGCTTCTGTGTGATGGGTGGAATCTTTAGTGAGGGAATCGATTTAAAGGCTGACAGATTGATTGGAGTGGTAATAGTAGGTACCGGACTACCAATGGTATGTACAGAGAAGGAACTCTTCCGTCAATATTATGAAGAAAGAAAAGGCTCCGGCTTTGCTTATGCCTACCTGTATCCAGGAATGAATAAGGTACTTCAGTCTGGAGGACGTGTGATTCGAACCGAAGAGGACACTGGGATTATTCTTTTGCTAGATGAGCGTTTTTTGCAAAGAGAATACCTGAATTTATTTCCAAGGGAATGGTTCCCTTATACTCTTGTTAACCGAATAAGTGTGAAAGATACGGTGGAAGAGTTTTGGAGAACAGTAGAAAAATAGGAGATGTAACACGGATTAGGTGTACAACTCCTATTTTTTATTATTTATACTTCTTAAGTTCTTCGCTTATTCGTTTTATGGTGCTAGATGGCGTATATTGTTCTGATGCAAATAATATATGGTGCAGTTTAATTACATCCTGTTCTAAATCGGTAGCCAACACCACAGATGCTCCATCCACAGTTGCTCCCTTTTTCTCAAATGGGAAGCCACTGTCCTCTACAATATTAAAGGAAAATACATCTTTCGCAAGACTTAAGATGTCACTTGTAGTAAGGTCGGTTGCAATCTGAGGAAGCATAGTGTTAATGATTTTATTAATTGTGCCTAGAGAAGAGGACTTAGCTTTTGCTAATACAGCCATAATAACGGTTCTCTGTCTTTGGGTTCGTCTGAAGTCACTGCCTGAGGTCTTACGTATACGGCTATAAGCCAGGGCCTGCGTACCATCTAGATTATAGGTACCTGCTTTCGTTATTAGGGGAGAGTTGGTTTTGTTTAGATAGTTGCCATCCTTAATATTCTTATTCAGAGCCTTAATCTCATCTTCTTCAATTTTTATCTTGACGCCACCAATAAGATCAACCAATTTTGTGACAGAATCAAAATTAACAGTCACAAAATCTTCAATGTCCAAATCTAACATTTTATTTAAAGTGAGGATAGCCAATTCTGGGCCACCATGAGCATAGGCAGAATTTATCTTCTTATATCCGACGTCATCAATATCTGCTAAGGTATCACGATAAACGCTTATTAGTTTAACATCTTTTGTTTTTTTATCAATGCTTGCAATGATAATGGAGTCGCTTCTTGTATTTTTTAATAATTCATTGGCTCTTGAATCTACACCAAAGATTGCTATGTTCCAATATCCCTCTATGTTGTCGTCGGTAAAGTCATTTTTTTTGTCAGCTACATTTTGCTCATTTATTTCATATTTAATAAACATATCTAGTTTGCTTTTGACCCATAGAACAACCACAAGAGTGAGGGAAAGAAAGGTTATTATGGAAATCAATAGAGCTCGCATACGTCTACGTTTCTTCTTATAGTTTTTCATACACTTGTCCTTTCTATAGCATAAAAATAGTTATACTATGATAGATTGATATATATAGGGTAACTAAATTATCTTTTTATAATACATGAAATAAGTAGAAACTACAACAGCTATTGTCTTAATATTTTCTGATTTAATTAAGAATTTCTTCACATTATTATCACAATTCCTTGTTAGGATAGGAACATAAAATGATTTATAATATAATAAAACCTAATGTTAATATAGTATGAGATAATGTGTTGCAGGGATTTAATGGCATAAGAAAGGAAGGGATATTATGGAAGATAGAAATCTAGAGGAAAACAGAAATGACAATTTAAATAATAATTATCAACAGGAACCACCAAAAGAGAATACTTATTATAAGCCTAATTTTGAGGCATCCTTTACCGAGCCAGTGAGGCCGGAGAGAAGACAGCAGGATGTGTATAATAGTAATAATGGATATCCAAACTACTATAATTCTGCCTATGGGAATCAATACTATGGAAGTAATGTAGGTAACTACAATGATTCATATGGAAATGGAACGAATGGTGGACAGACACCTCCTAAGAAGAGCAAAAAGAAAAGAATTGCATTAAAGGTTGCCCTTGGAGTTTTTGCAGCAGTTTTCTTTGGTTTTGGTACTTATGGTGCTTATGAACATTTTTTTGTTGACCAAAACAACTCTTCAGCAGTAGCAGATAAGAAAGAGGACAACAAAAACGAGGATAAAAAAGGAGACAGCGGTAATAATAAGGGAGCTTTAAATGAAGATAAAAATAGTGTAAATGATGTAGTAGTACAAAATACTACAGTTACAGATGCAAGTGGAGAGAATAAAGTAGTAACTGTTTCAGAGAATACTCAACCTGCTATAGTAGCCATAAACAGTACAGTGACTACCAATAATAGCTGGGGACAGCCATACGAAGCTACAGGAAGTGGCTCCGGAATTATAATTAAGCAAACCGATTCTACATTATTAATTGCTACCAATAATCATGTTGTAGAAGGAGCAAGCAATATCGATGTTGTATTTACAGATGGAGAATCTGTATCAGCAAAGGTAAAGGGAACCGATTCCACATCTGATTTAGCAGTAGTAGAGGTTCAATTATCTAAGATAAAGAAAAGCACGTTAGAAAGTATAAAAG
>JAEYRR010000231.1 GCA_023435505.1 Bacillota bacterium
CAGTAAATACAGCGATATAAGCGTTTGTCTTTATTAGTCAGACGGAAACGATGTGGCAGCTCCTGCTCAATAGAGGTAATACATCTTGGATTTTTGCATTTAATAATATTGGTAACCTCTAGTGGAAGTTCTGGATTTTTCTTAATAGTAATAATCCCATTCTCAATTATATTAATAGTTAGATGATGATCTAACACTGCTAACATATTAATATCAACATGAATAGGACCTTCGATTTTAATGATATCTTTCTTGCCCATCTTGTTGCTTTTTGCATTTTTAATAATTGCAACACAGCAATCGGATTTTTCTAGCTTAAGATAATGATAAATATCCATAGATCTGCCGGCTTCTATATGATCAATAACAATTCCATTTGTTAACCCACCTATATTTAACATAAATCCACCTCCAGTAACTTCATAATTAAGGCCATTCTTACATATACACCGTATTGTGCCTGTTTGAAATATACAGCCCTAGGATCATTATCTACCTCGGTTGATATCTCATTAACACGTGGCAGTGGGTGCAGTACAAGCATGTCTTCTTTTGCATATTTCATCTTTTGAGTATCTAGGATGAAGCTATCTTTTAATCGTACATAATCGTCTTCATTAAAGAAGCGTTCCTTCTGTACTCTTGTCATGTATAGTAAGTCAAGGCTTGGCATTACATCTTCTAAAACCTGAACTTCTTCATATGGAATATTATTTGCTTCTAAAACTTCTTCACGAAGATAAGCGGGTATTCTAAGTTCTTCTGGGGAGATTAATACGAATCTAATATTGGGATAACGCACTAAGGCATTAATGAGAGAATGAACAGTACGACCAAACTTTAAATCACCACAAAGGCCAACTGTTAAATTAGAAAGTCTTCCCTTAAGATTTTCAATGGTTAATAAATCTGTAAGGGTCTGTGTAGGATGGTTATGACCACCATCACCAGCATTGATTACTGGAATAGAAGCATATTTGGCAGCCACTAGAGGGGCACCTTCTTTAGGATGGCGAATAGCACATATGTCTGCATAGCTTGATATAACACGTATGGTGTCAGCAACACTTTCTCCCTTTGAAGCAGAAGAGGAATCAGCTGAAGAAAAACCAAGGATACTACCTCCAAGATTTAACATTGCAGCCTCAAAGCTTAATCTTGTGCGTGTACTTGGTTCGTAAAACAGAGTAGCAAGTTTCTTGCCTTCGCATACATGGGCGTATTTTTTTGGGTCTTGAATTATGTCTTCCGCCAATGATAATACATCGTTAAGTTCGGATACAGATAAATCTAAAGGACTTATGATATGTTTCATGGGTGCCTCCTTGTTATTAAATTTTTCAACTATATATTGTAATATATAGTGCCATTTATTACAATAAGAAATTGCAAAGTTAAGTTTTTATTTGCATATACATAAGGAAAACTATATAATGTAAAATTAAGAGTCAATAGTAATGCAAAAGTATAATTAAGGAGGAAAATATGATAAAACTATTTGATCAAGGTGCTTATCTGATAAATGGTACAGAGCTGGTAGAAGCAACTGTAGAAGCAAATCAGCAGATAGTTGCTAAAACTGGATGTAGTATTACGAAAGAAGAAGCCAGAAAAAATACCATCGCCTATAACATATTACAACAACATAATACTTCTGGTAATATGGAAAAATTAAAAATAAAATTTGATAAGCTAACCTCTCATGATATTACCTTTGTTGGAATTCTGCAGACTGCTAGAGCCTCAGGTTTGGAGAAGTTCCCTGTTCCATATGCCTTAACAAACTGTCATAACAGTCTTTGTGCAGTTGGTGGAACAATAAATGAGGACGACCATGTATTTGGATTAAGTTGTGCAAAGAAATACGGCGGAATCTATGTACCACCCCATCAAGCGGTTATTCATCAGTTTGCACGAGAGATGCTTGCTGAAGGCGGTGCTATGCTGTTAGGATCTGACAGTCACACTCGCTATGGAGCTTTAGGAACCATGGCTATTGGAGAAGGTGGCCCTGAGATTGTGAAACAGTTGTTAAGCAGAACTTATGACATTAACTGTCCTCAGGTAGTAGGTGTATATTTAACAGGAAAGCCTGAAAAGGGTGTTGGCCCTCAGGACGTTGCACTGGCTATTATAGGTGCTGTATTTGCTAATGGATTTGTAAAGAATAAAGTCATGGAATTTATAGGTGATGGTGTACATAATTTAAGTGTTGATTATAGAATTGGCATTGATGTTATGACAACGGAAACTACTTGTCTTTCCTCTGTCTGGGTTACGGATGAGCAAGTTGAAGAATTCTATGCAATTCACGGTCGTAAAGAGGCATATAAGAAACTGACTCCTGAGTCTGTGGCTTATTATGACGGAATTGTGTATGTAGATTTATCTAAGATTAAACCTATGATTGCAATGCCTTTCCATCCAAGTAATGTATATACGATTGAAGAACTCAATGCCAATTTACACGATATCTTAGAAGAAGTGGAAAAGAAAGCTCTAATCAGCTTAGATAATAAGATTAAATATTCCCTCAAGGATAAAGTTCATAACGGAAGACTATATGTGGAGCAGGGTGTTATAGCGGGGTGTGCAGGAGGCGGCTTTGAAAATATCTGTGATGCCTCTGATATCTTAAAAGGAAAATACATCGGTTCAGAAGAATTTTCTTTAAGTGTATATCCAGCCAGCCAACCAATCTTTATGGAGCTTGTTAAAAATGGAAGAGTGGCAGATCTTATGGCAACAGGAGCTACAATACGTACTGCTTTCTGTGGACCATGCTTTGGAGCAGGAGATGTTCCAGCAAATAATGGCTTAAGTATCCGTCATTCCACTAGAAACTTCCCTAATCGTGAAGGATCTAAGATTACCAGTGGACAGATTGCTTCTGTAGCTCTTATGGATGCACGTTCTATTGCAGCAACTGCAGCTAATAAGGGATATTTGATTCCAGCTACAGATGTTGATGTTAACTTTACGAAACCAAAGTATTTCTTTGATAAGACTATTTATGAGAATAGAGTTTATAACGGTATTGGAAAAGCGATGTTAGATTATCCAATTAAATTTGGTCCTAATATTGTAGACTGGCCTGAGATGGTTGAATTAACAGACGACCTAATTCTTAAGGTAGTTTCAGTGATACATGATCCTGTTACAACAACAGACGAGTTAATCCCATCAGGGGAAACTTCCTCCTACCGTTCTAATCCTCTTGGTCTTGCGGAATTCACTTTATCCAGAAAAGATCCTGCCTATGTAGGTAGAGCGAAAGAGGTACAAAAAGCTGAAAAAGCTCGTATTGCCGGTGAAGAGATACTACAGGCAAATAGCGAATTAACTACAGTAGTAGAATGCATTAAAAAGAGCTTTCCAATCGAGCTATCATCCACAGAGATTGGCAGTGTAATCTATGCAGTGAAGCCTGGAGATGGTTCCGCTAGAGAGCAGGCAGCAAGCTGTCAAAAAGTACTGGGTGGTCTTGCAAATATTGCAAAGGAATATGCTACAAAGAGATATCGTTCCAATCTGATTAACTGGGGTATGCTACCATTCGTTTTAGATGGAGACTTGCCTTTTGGAAATGGGGATTATATCTTTATAAAAGACATTAAGAAAGTCATTCAAAATAGAGAATCTTCCGTAAAGGCTTACGTTGTAAAAGAAAATCTGATTCCGTTTGAATTAAGTCTTGGAGAGCTAACAGATGATGAGCGAACCATAATTTTAAGTGGTTGTTTGATTAATTATTATAAATCCGGTCATTAATCCTTTATTTATTTAGAACCACCAGCTTCACTCAAAGTGAAACTGGTGGTTTGTTTTTATGCCATCATAATAAAAGGATATGTATATGCCAAAAGCATTCTACATATCCTTTTATTTATTCTTTAATATCGATAGCACTAACAGGACAACTATCCCTTGCTTCCTCAGCATCACTTTGCAAATTCTCGGGAATATCATCTTCTATAGCTTCCGCCTTATCATCAGCATCAAAATGAAATACATCAGGACATGTTGATGGGCATAAGCCACAGGATATACAAGTATCCTTATTTACAAAAGCTTTCATAACAACCCTCCTTTAAAACACATTACTATTATATGTATCTTATTTTGTGTTATTCAGTACATTGC
>JAEYRR010000283.1 GCA_023435505.1 Bacillota bacterium
TATTATTCGTCTCCTTACGATTATTTAGTAACTCGGGCTGTAATAAGTAAACAAAGAAGAGCTAGTGCTAAAACACTAACATAACTCTATTGCTATTAGGATTCCCCGAGATTAATTTTTATTGCAACAAAAATAGGAGCAATCTGGAAATTCTGCCTATCTATTCGTAAATATTACTTAAAATAGCACAGTAATTGCCAATTGCCTTTTCTTGATTATAGGAACTTGTGGGTCAGTTACCTGACGCTTTCGTCCGTATATACGCATTCAAGAAGATACGAGAGAGTATCCGCCGAATTTTCGATGACTCTCTACCTCGTCAACCTCCAAACTTCGTCCCAATGGAGGTACTGGCGCTAATTTTATCACTTGAGGACATTGCATAAAGTAGATTGCAATGTGGGTCAACTGAAGACATTTCTGTCAAGGGGAAGTTCCCTAATTTTGATAATCTGATGGGAACAGACTATCCTAATTCACTCCTTTGTTATAATTATATGTTAGCCACTGATTAAGTGACACTGACATTCTAACAAAGTAATGTTAGAATGTCAATGTGTGTAAATTCTATTTGGACTAAAGAGTCTCCTGAGTGTTTAATTCAGTCAGCAGTTTTTGCATATCATCTTTTGACATTGGTTTTCCCCATAAGAATCCTTGGATGAATTGGCACCCTTTTTCTTTTAGGTAATTTAGCTGATGCTCTGTCTCAATTCCTTCTGCTACAGTAATAAGAGATTGCTTTTGGGCAATAGCAATAATGGACTCTACCAGATTATCTTTGCTTTCTTTTCCTATATTGGCTATAAATGATCGGTCAATCTTAAGGATGTCTAGAGGAAGTAGCTGTAGATAGCTTAAGGAAGCATACTCTGTACCAAAATCATCCAGTGCAAGATGTATACCCATCTGTTTTAATTCATTTAGAATGCTAATTACTGTCTCTTTTGAGGTAATTAAGACAGTTTCAGTTATTTCAAATTCTAAAAGTTCAGGCGGAAACCCTGTAGTTTCAAGTATGTCAGTTACAGTATCTATAAATGAGTTTTCTAACAACTGAATGGCACTTATATTGACAGAAAGAACAAGTTCTATTTTGAATTCCTGTAAGATATTTAGAAAGGATTCACATGCCTTTTCCATTACCCATTTTCCAATTGGAATAATCGTACCTGTTTCTTCGGCAATTGGAATAAAGGTAGACGGTGGTATTAAACCGAGTGCAGGATTATTCCATCTGAGAAGAACCTCGAAGCCGCGTAACTGTTTTGTGTCACAGCTATACTGTGGTTGATAAACTAAGTATAGTTCGTCATTATGAATAGCTTCCTGTAAAGCATTTTCAATTTCTGTCTTAAATATAAGCTGCTCATATAAGCTGTGATTAAAGAAACAGATACGGTTGTCTGAATCTTTTTTGGCTTCGTAGCATGCAGTATCAGCGTAGTTAAGTAACTGTTCTGTCTTAGTATCATGATCCGGGAAAATACTTATACCAAAATTACAGTTTAGATAAAAGGAGTTTTGATTACAAGTTATTTTATGGGATAACTCTTGCTTAAAAAGAAGGACATAATCTATCAGTTCCTCCTTACTAAGAGGACGCTTTACAAGAACAATAAATTCATCATTATCCATACGACCTGCTAAATCCAAGGGATGGGTAATAGAGTTTAGATGGTCGGCAAAGATCTTTAATTCCTTCTCTCCTCTGGTATGTCCTAAGTAATCTCGAAGGACACGGTAGTTATCGATGTCAATACGTATTATGGAAAATGAGTCACTATCAGAGTTTGCATGTTCAGTTATCGTATTTAACTCTGAGAGAATTCTATTTTTATTAGGAAGATTGGTTAGGGAATCATAGTAGGCAATCTTATTTAAGATACTTTTCTGATTTTCCAGTAGTTTATTTTTTTTCTGTAAGTTCTTTTGATTGTAATGAAGCAAAGCACAGGTGATATATCCAATTGTAATCATAATGAGACCAGTGTAGAAACTGTTATCTACAATTTTAGAAGCGGTTAGGAGCGTATATATTACATAAGCTATGTAAAGCCCGCTTGAAGTAATAAAACCTTTCGTGGAATAGAATAAGGTTAACAAAATAAGAGTGATCATTAGCATACTGATCATCATGCCACAGAAGGCTGACCGCTGAAACTCTAAAAAAAACAATGGAACAGTATCCATTTGCATGCGACTGACATAAACAATGGTAGCTACAATGAAAATGTCCAAAAGAATCAGAACAAGGTATAGTAAATTAGCCAAATATTTATTTAGGGTTAGCTTTTGTTTGATTGTGTTATCGCTCATATACTTCCTCCCATCAAATAATGTAAATTTGTTCCTTTTTTATATCGACCAATTGTGATAAAAAATTAAGCAAATAGTAACCTCAACAGGAATATTGTAAAAAAAAACCTATTCGCTAGATTATTTTTACTTAGCGAATAGGTTTTTTTGTACTATTTTTCTATTTCTACACTTTTCTGCTCGATATGAGTTGATAATGGGAATCGTACTGTTACTTTAAATAAATCTCCATCAACTTCAATTCCAATCATTCCGCCTTGGGCTTCTGTAAGTCCTTTGGCAATTGCAAGACCGAGACCTGAGCCTTCTGTGTTTCTTGACAGATCCCCTCTTACAAACCGTTCAAAGAGTTGGTCTCCCTGATAGCTAATCTCTGTATGAGAAATATTCTTGATCGTAACCACAGCTTCCTTGTCGGTTTTTGATACCATCATATAAACTCTCGTATTGGACATAGCATACTTTGTAATATTACCAAAGAGGTTTTCAAACACACGATAGGTCTTCTCGCTATCTAAGGTACAGATCGCTTGATCCACTTGATAATCTGTCTTTACCTGAAGAGAGGCTTCCGTAAGTTTATCCTCAAACTCCACTAATATCTCTTTTAGTAATGTTACCAAATCAATATTCTGGTAGGACAATACAAGGCTCTTACTTGTGGTTTTGCTCATCTCAAACAAATCTTCAATTAATACCTTTAACCTTTGGGACTTTGCATCTAAGATTGCAATATATTCAGCCCGTTCCTCCTCTGTGAGAGAGTTATTTTTGAGTAAATCTACATAGGTGATAATGGAAGTTAACGGTGTTTTTAGGTCATGAGAGACATTGGTAATGAGCTCGGTCTTCATGTTCTGGCTCTTCACTTCTTCCTCTACCGCATGCTTTAATCCTTCTCGCAAACGATTCATCTCATCACGAACTGGGTTAAACACACTCATTTCCTCTTCAATGGAGGTATCTAACTCCCCAGTAGTAATATTTTTTGCAGCATTCAGTAAGGAAGTATAATGATCTTTTACGACTTTATATTTTCTAAGAAGTACAACAGCTATTAGTATATGGTACAGTATGGCAAATGGGATTCCAATAAACCACATGCAACATAAACCGACCGTAATGATTGTATGGATTCCTAATAGGAGAATGATTTTCTTTACTCCCCTTTCACTAAAATCCAAGCTGGTTATCACATGGTAACACTTCTTTATTTTTCGTATTACAAAGATGATACTTCTCACTAACAGGCTTCTATTTTTTAGATAGGAGAACACTCCCTCATGGAAGATGTGTTTAAGTAGTACTACAGACAGATATGCTGCACTTAAACTCAAGAAAAAGCCTGCTAGCTTTACTCCATTTTGAAAGTTTGGATGGGAACTAAATGCTAGATCTGCTATGGTATAGGATGAGTCATAAAATACCCACACACTATACACTGTGACACAATAAGCCACAACTCCTGCAAGACATAAAAGACCTAGTATAACTTCTATGTTCCAACGTAAGAGTTCTCTAGCGAAAACCCCATTTTTTGCGAATTTATATGGCATGAGGAAAGCGAGCAAAGCAAACGCAGCCATTGCACCGAGTAAGATGTAAAGAAGAGAACTGCTTACAGAGTATTTCATTTGATACTGCTGATATGCAATGATTTCACTTATTCCATCTGAATATTTTAATTCCTTCGGTATCCCATAGATAAATGTCATATTTTTTATTGGCTTGATTAGATTATGTTCCGGTAAATGAGGATTCTGTGGTGGTCTTGTAAAAGTACTGTCTCCGGACTCTTCATAATCATTGTTACCACTTTCCTCAAGCCGATCAATCAGTTCATTTTGTCGGACTCTTTCTGCCTCTTCCAGTTCATGCTCAAAAAAGTAAGGGTCCTCACCTCGTACATAGTCGATGCTAACACTTCCGTTTTCATCATACTTTATTATAGCTAAAAACTGATACTCTAATAGCTCTTTTTTAGGGTCCGTTGCCGTAAGTAAGACATCTAATTCTTCCTGATTTGTTATATTTTGTTTACTAGATGGCTCATATACATAATACTGTAAATTCTTATAAAACTCGAGTAAATCGGTCTGAAGATAATCAGCAAACACTCTTTTAATATATTCTTTGTCTTGCTCTGCTACATTAGACAGGTCTAAGAAGGAGTCATTTTCTTTATTCTCTTCCTTAGACAAAAGCTTAACCGCATTGATAAAACTAAAGTTCTCAAGATTCCGAACAAAATAGTCATTTTCGAATAAATCTTCTCCATAAGCTTTTTTATCATCCATCTGCTTTATGATTTTCGGAACACCTTCATATAATGCTAGGGTACCGATTGCCAGTAGGAGAACTACTAAGATGGTAACCAAATAATTTGGTTTTCTTTGCACTTCTGATGTAATATTATTTTTCACTTTCAATTTTATATCCTACCCCCCACACAACTTTTAGATATCTTGGCTGTTTTGGATTGATTTCAATCTTTTCTCGGATTCGTCTGATATGCACCATAATGGTATCTGTATTCACAGGAATCTCATTCCATACCTTTTCATAAATCTCGTCCGCAGAAAACACTCGATTGGGATGCTTCATAAGAAGATGTAAGATCTTGAATTCCAGGGGTGTTAGCTTTACAGGTGAACCATCCACCGTTAGCTCCATGCTGTCCACATTTAATTCTAGCCCACCGATTTGAAATACATTGGTTAAGGAAACGGCCTGATCTACAAGAGACAGATATCTCTCATACCTTCTCAAATGAGAATTTACCCTTGCAATTAATTCAATTGGCTGAAATGGTTTTGTCATATAATCATCTGCACCAATATTTAATCCTGTCACCTTGTCCATATCCTCTGACTTAGCAGATAGCATAATCACGGGAAAATCATACATTTGGCGAAGCTTCATTACCATGGTGATCCCATCCATCTTTGGCATCATAATATCCACGATTGCCAAATGAATTGTCTCCCGATTAAGGATTTCTAGCCCCTCCAACCCATTATAGGCTTTATAGACGTGATATCCTTGATTGGTTAGATAGATTCCTATTCCTTCTGCAATTTCCTTTTCATCTTCCACAATTAAAATGTTAAATGCTTTCATCTCCAGACCTTCCTACTCACTTGATTTCCTTCTTAAACTATGGTGCATCCTACCTTAACAGGCATCCTAAAACAACCTATCCATCTTTGCTGTATCTGTACTTTATTTCTCAGTTACAAGACATATTATAGCCCCTTACGGTTCTAATTTCTTTTATACAAAGTGAAAGGATTTCTTAAAAATCTGTAAGAAATCCTTTCACTTTCATTCTAGTATAAACACCCTAAAACATTCATTGTTTCCTCTATCATAAACCATGAGGGGTAACCTTTGCAAGAAAACTCGTGCCAAAATAAAAAGGGGCTGTAAAAAACAGCCCCTTGTAAAATTATTTGTTTTTTTCTACTTCAGCCATCTTCATTGCACGAACCTTTAAGCTTAAACCAAAGAGGTTAATAAATCCATCAGCGTCGTGGTGGTCGTATAAATCACCAGTCGTAAAGCTTGCTAAGGACTCGGAATATAAGGAATAAGGAGAAGTAGTGCCGGCTTTTATAATATTTCCCTTATAAAGCTTGAACTTTACTTCGCCGGTTACATATTGTTGTGTGGTTTCTATAAATGCCTGAATAGCTTCACGCTTTGGAGTAAACCATTTACCTTCATATACTAAATCCGCAAATTTGTTTCCTAAATCTTTCTTTAAGGTGTAAGTATCACGGTCTAAAATCAGTTCTTCCAATTGTTGATGAGCTTCCATCAGAATGGTTCCACCTGGAGTTTCATATACACCACGGGATTTCATACCAACTACACGATTTTCTACAATATCAATGATACCGATACCATGTTTTCCACCAAGTTCATTTAATTTTGTTACTATTTCTGCTACCTTCATCGAAACACCGTTAATGGTCTTTGGAACGCCCTGTTCAAAAGTCATAGTAATATATTCCGGTTCATCAGGCGCTTTTTCTGGTGAAACCCCTAACACCAGAAGATGATCATAGTTAGGCTCATTGGCTGGATCCTCCAATTCTAAGCCTTCATGGCTGATATGCCATAGATTACGGTCTCGGCTGTAACTATTATCAGCAGAGAAAGGAAGGTCGATTCCATGTTGTTTACAGTATTCAATCTCTTCTTCACGAGAATTCATACCCCAGGTATCTAATCTCCAAGGAGCGATGATCTTTAAATCAGGAGCAAGTGCTTTGATTCCTAATTCAAAACGAATCTGGTCATTGCCTTTGCCGGTAGCGCCATGGCAGATTGCCGTAGCACCTTCTTTTCTTGCAATTTCCACAAGACGTTTGGCGATAACAGGTCTAGCCATGGAAGTTCCTAAGAGATACTTATTTTCATAGATGGCATTGGCCTGAACACATGGTACTACGTATTCGTCACAGAATTCATCTACAACATCTTCTATGTATAGCTTTGATGCTCCGGATAGCTTTGCTCTTTCCTCAAGTCCGTCTAACTCATTGCCTTGACCAACATCAATACAGCAGCAGACAACATCATAATCATAGTGCTCCTTTAGCCAAGGAATGATTGCAGTAGTATCTAGACCACCTGAGTAGGCTAAAATAACTTTTTCTTTCATATTAGAAAGCCTCCATTTCATATTAAAATTGTAACAACCCAAGAGAAACAGATTCGAGTCCATTTACCTTTGGATTTGGTATGTTTTACTAAGACAATAATAAATATACAACACTAAGAGTAATTATGCAAGAATTATTTTAGAGAAATCATAAAACAAAGGAATGGAAGTATCTTACATAAATAAACGTAAAAACCTTGTATTTAGGGGTATTTATAAAAATTTTGACAGTTACTCATTAATAATATTTATAAGTGAATCGTGTTATCTAAAATTATTCTATTGCATAAAATACATTTAAGATGTATAATTATGTAATCTTAAAGATAAAGTCTGTGAGTAATTACATACAATTATATCGATTAATAAATAGAGGAAAGGGATGGTTAGTATGATAAAGTGTGGAATTATTGGTTCCACCGGATACGCAGGAGGCGAGTTAGCTAGACTCCTGTTACAGCATAAGGATACTGAAATAGTATGGTATGGTTCTCATAGTTATATAGAACAGAAATACTCCCAGGTATTTGGTAATATGGTACAGCTAGTGGATAATAACTGTCTGGAGGATGATATGGAGGAGTTGGCTAAGCAGGTGGATGTCATCTTTACTGCAACCCCTCAGGGACTCTGTGCTTCTTTCATAAAAGAAGAAATTCTTGCTCAGGCGAAGGGGATTGATCTAAGTGCAGACTTTCGTATCAAAGATGTAGCTACCTATGAAAAATGGTACGGACTGGTACATAAGAGTAAAGAGTTTATTCCGGAGGCTGTCTACGGTCTATGTGAGATTAACCGAGAAGCTGTAAAAAAAGCAAGATTAATAGCTAATCCAGGCTGTTATCCAACCTGTTCTTTCTTAAGTATATATCCAGTATTAAAGGCTGGCTTGATTGAGGAAAATTCCATCATTATTGATGCGAAATCCGGAACCAGTGGAGCCGGTAGAGGGGCCAAAGTCAACAACCTATACTGTGAGGTGAATGAAAATATCAAAGCGTATGGAGTGGCGAATCACCGTCACACTCCTGAGATAGAGGAGCAATTAGGGTATGTAACAGGAAAACCTATAGTCATTGATTTTGTGCCACATCTGGTACCGATGAACCGAGGCATTCTGATTACAGCTTATGCCAATCTAAAAAAGAAGGTCAGTTATGAGGAAGTTAAAGCGGCCTATGACGAATGCTATCAGGATGAGTATTTCGTACGTGTGTTAGAGAAGAATGTACCACCGGAAACCAAATGGGTGGAAGGAAGCAATTTTGTAGATGTTAACTTTAAAATTGATGAAAGAACCAATCGAATCATTATGATGGGTGCCTTAGATAATGTCGTAAAGGGTGCTGCAGGTCAGGCCGTACAGAATATGAATCTTATGTTTGGGTTACCGGAAAATGAAGGTCTTAAGTTGGTTCCAATGTTTCCATAAAAGGAGGAGTTTTATGAAGATAATTCATGGTGGAGTTACTGCAGTACCTGGTTTTAAGGCTTCCAGTGCGGCAGCAGGGATTAAATATAAAAACAGGACAGATATGGCCTTGGTGTACAGCGTGGTTCCAGCTACAGTAGCAGGAACCTTTACCACTAACGTAGTGAAGGCTGCCCCTGTAAAATGGGATATGAAGATTGTAAAGGAATGTGAGACTGTTCAGGCAGTGGTTCTAAACAGTGGGATAGCCAATGCCTGTACTAGTGTAGCAGGGGATAGTGCTAACGAAGCGATGGCAAAGGCAGTGGCCTTGGAACTTGACATTTCCCCTATGGCGGTTCTTACTGCCTCTACCGGAGTAATCGGTATGCCTCTTCCGGTAGATAAGGTTATATCCGGAGCAAAGCTCTTAGCTCAGGATCTGGAGGAGAGCATAGAAGCCGGTCATAAGGCTGCTAAGGCAATTATGACCACAGATATCATATCAAAAGAAGTTGCAGTAGAATTTAAGGTTGGCGGTAAGACAGCTCACATAGGTGGTATGAGTAAGGGATCCGGTATGATTCATCCGAATATGGCGACGATGCTTGCTGTTGTGTCAACAGACGTATGTATTACAAAGGAATTGCTACAAAAGGCATTAAGTGCAGATGTGAAGGATACTTTTAATATGATTAGTGTAGACCGTGACACATCGACCAATGATAGTCTCATTCTCCTTGCTAATGGTCTAGCAGATAATCCGATTATAGACAGTGAGAATG
>JAEYRR010000289.1 GCA_023435505.1 Bacillota bacterium
GGTTTATATAGAGGCGGCCAAGAAGAGAGGGGAGCCTTTGGATCATGTGTTGCTTTATGGACCTCCTGGTCTTGGTAAGACTACACTAGCGGGAATCATCGCCAATGAGATGAATGTAAATATAAAGATTACATCAGGTCCAGCGATTGAAAAACCAGGGGAGATGGCAGCCATATTAAACAATCTTCAGGATGGGGATTTGCTTTTTGTAGATGAAATCCATAGATTAAATCGCCAGGTAGAAGAGGTGCTATATCCTGCTATGGAGGATTACGCCATTGACATCGTCATTGGAAAAGGGGCAACAGCCCGTTCTATCCGTTTAGAACTTCCAAAGTTTACTCTAGTAGGTGCTACTACGAGAGCGGGAATGCTAACGGCACCGTTAAGGGATCGTTTTGGGGTAGTGAATCGGCTTGAGTTTTATACCAATGAGGAATTGACGGATATTATATTACGTTCTGCTAAAGTCTTAAATGTAGAGATTGAATTAGATGGGGCGAGAGAGATGGCCAAACGTTCTAGAGGAACGCCACGACTAGCTAACCGTCTGTTAAAGAGAGTTCGTGACTTTGCCCAGGTAAAATATGATGGTAAGATTACCAAAGAGGTAGCTAAGTTTGCCCTAGATCTTTTGGAGGTAGACAAGCTGGGATTAGACAATATAGACCGAGAGATATTACTGGCCATGATAGAGAAGTTTGGTGGAAGACCAGTTGGGCTAGATACCATTGCTGCGGCCATTGGAGAGGATTCTGGCACTATAGAAGACGTATATGAGCCATATCTGATTCAGAATGGCTTACTTCAAAGAACCCCTAGAGGAAGAATGGTAACGGATCTGACATATGAACATTTTGGGCTTGAAAAGATGACGGAATGAGTATAACCCTTAAAAGGACATTTTTCTATTGTCATATGGTAAGTTTATGGTATAATGACCATAGTGGTGTAGGAGAAAAGAACGTATATACAAAAAACTTTAAGGGGCGGTTTCATGGAAAAGAAAACGGATGTTGAAGTTATTATTAATAATAAAAAGTACGTCATATGTGGATATGAAAGCCCAGATTATTTAGAACAGATTGCGGTTTACATTAATAAGAAACTGAATGTTCTGAAGAACGAAGATTGGTATAACCGCATTGAAACCGATTTAAAGAACGTTCTTTTAGAGGTTAATCTGGCTGATGATTATTTTAAGGCCGAGAAGAAGATTCGGGAATTGGAATCAGACCGTAGTCAGTCCAATGAGGATTTGTTTGATTTAAAGCATGATGCAGTGAGAAGGCAGACTGAGTTAGAACTCTTGCAGCATAAGATAGAGGATCTGGAGAAAAAGTATCAGGAAGCGCAAAAAACGATTATTGAGTTAAAGGCAAAGCTTGATGCTACAAAACGATAAGAAAAGGAAGGCTGTATATGGGGAACCTGACAGCCTTTTTTGTATCATAGAAGCAAGTAAGTGGTTGTATGTAAAACACTTACTACAGTTTTAAAAAGATAGGAGTTTTATGAGAAAGATTGAAATACTTGCCCCAGCAGGGTCATATGAGACAATGGTGGCTGCTATTAATGGTGGCTGTGATGCAGTCTATGTAGGTGGCAGTGCATTTGGAGCCCGAGCATATGCCAATAATTTTAATGAAGAGGAACTGTTAAGAGCGATTGAATATGTCCATATACATGGCAAACAATTATTTCTTACTGTCAATACATTGTTAAAAGACGAGGAAATAAAGAAAGAATTATTTGAGTATCTGAAAAAGCCTTATGAAGCTGGTTTGGATGCAGTAATCGTACAGGACGTAGGGGTCATGCACTTTATACATGCGAATTTTCCAAATCTACAGATTCATGCATCTACTCAGATGACTCTTACTATGGCAGAAGGGGCTGAATTATTAAAACAATATGGGGTAACCAGATTGGTGACTAGCAGGGAACTTAGCCTTAAAGAAATAAAAACAATACGAAATCACACGGATCTTGAGATAGAGAGCTTTGTTCATGGTGCCTTATGCTATAGCTATTCCGGACAATGTCTTATGAGTAGTATGTTAGGTGGCAGAAGCGGTAATCGTGGACGTTGTGCTCAGACCTGCCGTATGCCATATGAATTAAAGGAAGATGGTAATACAATATCCGATAAAAAGAAACCATTTCTACTTAGCCCAAAGGATATCTGTACCTTAACCATTATTCCGCAGTTAGTTGAGTCCGGTATAGATTCCTTTAAAATTGAAGGACGGATGAAACGTCCGGAGTATGCAGCCTACGTCGCCTTTTTATATCGTAAATATGTGGACTTATACCAGACGTTAGGGGCTGAGGGTTATGAGAACTACCTTCAGAAAAATCAAAAAGAGTTTGATCAAGATATCGCTAATGTTATGGATCTTTATAACAGAGGCAATTTCAGTACAGGTTATTATACCAGTCATAATGGAAAGCAGATGATGTCGCCAGAACGTCCAAACCACAATGGAGTGTTAGTAGGACGAGTAAAGGCAGTTAAGAAGAATCAGGCAGTCATTAAACTGGAAAAAGAGGTCTTTAGTCAAGATGTCCTGGAAATTAGGGGTAAAAACAATGAGTTCTATGAATATACGTTAAAAAATGGAGCACAGTCCGGAGCAACTATAGCCTCTAACTTCAAGTATGGGCTTTCTTTTACCGAAGGAGATTTGGTGTATCGTACAAAAAATCAGCATCTACTGGATGAGTTACAGGAACGGTTTATGAAACAGAATAAAAAAGTGCCTGTTACCATGAGATTTATTGCTGACAATAAAAACCCAATGAGATTAATTCTGACCTGTAGAGACTATGAATGTATGGTAAGCGGGGCAGTTGCTCAGTCTGCTAATAAACAACCGGCAACGAAGGAAACCATTGAAAAACAGTTAAAGAAATTAAATGATACTGAGTTTGTACTGGATGGTTTTACTGTAGAGCTTATGGGCCAATTATTTATTCCAGTCAGTTCCTTAAATGACCTACGTAGAGAAGGAATTGTCAAATTAAAGGAGACGATTGCAGCTTCCTATACAAGAAATCCTGCAACCATTCAGGCCAAAGTTACTTCTACAGGAAATATAATAACTGGTATGGAAACCATGAAGGAAGAGAAACCGGGATTAGTTGCCTGCGTGGCAAATAAAGAACAATTAAGCGTTGCCAATGAGTATGAGGAAATTAGTGCAATCTATTACCGGATGGATCAGATTGATCTGAACGAAGGTTTTGCTCTAGGTAAAATGACGAAGAAGGATTTTTATCTCATTATGCCTCATGTCTTTCGCCAGGATACCTATGAATTGTTTGAAAGACAGTGGAAGGAACTTAATTCTACAGGTGTAGATTCACAAACTTCCGGTGTTAAGGGCTTTGTAATCCATTCTCTTGAGGAACTGAGCTTTGCAAAGAAATACTTCAACGACAGATTTTGTTTTATACTTGATTACAGTATGTATACAATGAACCAAGAATCTAGAGAATTTTATATAGAGCAGGGAATTACACATTTTACAGCTCCACTGGAGTTAAATGATAAGGAACTTAAGGAACTTAGATGTAAGGAATGTGATTATATTGTCTATGGTCATGTTCCTCTTATGACTTCTGCTCAGTGTGTACTAAAGAATACCAAAGGCTGTACCCATAAGACAGGATTGTATGAATTAAAGGATCGCTATGATAAGAATTTTATAGTATATAATTATTGTAGATATTGCTATAATGTTATATACAATGCGGATCCAATTGTGTTATTGAATCAAAGTGAGGAGATACTAAAACTGTCTCCAAAGAATCTGCGTCTGGATTTTACCATAGAAAATGGAAGAGAGGTCCAGAAAGTAATCGAAGCATATTTAGGAACCTTTTATCATCATGAAGAGACAGAGATTGCAGTTAAAAGTTTTACAAAAGGACATTTTAAGCGGGGTATTGAGTAGGTGAAAAAATGGAAAGTATCATAATAACGGTTTTAAAGTATGTCATTTGTATCTTAATAAATGTGTATACCTTGTATAGTTTCATTGTATTCAGACGTAAGAATAATAGCGGGAAGGCGTATGTCTATCGCATCCAGACTTTGCTGATGTTTCTTACACACGCAGCCTGTTTTCTCTGTATTTTTCTAGGTAATGACCTTTCTAATATGGAGACGGTGATTAAGCTAAGCGTATTTTATGCAGCCCAGGTTGCAGTCTTCATCTTTGCAATTATTTTGTATAAGGTATCTTATAAAAAGTTATCTATACTGGTGTTTAATAACATGTTGATGCTTCTGATGCTAGGCCTTGTGATGCTAACAAGACTAGATTTCGAAGGGGCAGTCAGACAGTTCATATTTATATGTTCAGGGCTTGGCCTATGTATTATCATACCGTTTTTTATTAAGAAAATACGGTATCTCAAAGAGTTTGGCTGGTTATATGGTTTCCTTGGCTTACTTTGCCTAATAGTAGTACTGATATTTGGAAAAGCCAAGTATGGTGCTAAAAATTGGATTTTCATTGGTAGCGTAGGATTACAGCCATCGGAGTTTGTCAAAATCCTATATGTATTTTTTGTAGCCTCTTGTTTTAGCAAGGCTAAGGATTTTAAAGCAGTAGTAAAGGTATCGCTACTTGCGGCCATCCATGTTATTGTTTTGGTGCTTTCAAAGGATTTAGGTGGAGCTCTTATCTACTTTATGACCTATCTGGTAATGTTATATGTTGCAACCTGTAATGTTTTCTACCTGGTTTCCGGTATTTTGGGCGGCTCTGGCGCGGCGGTTGCAGCTTACTATATATTCAGTCATGTCCGTGTCCGTGTCATTGCTTGGAAGGATCCTTTTAGTCCGAACATAATCCAGAATGAAGGCTGGCAGTTGGCTCAGTCGCTATTTGCCATTGGAACGGGTGGCTGGTTTGGTATGGGACTTACCAAAGGTTTACCGACTAGTATACCGGTAGTATCCTCCGACTTTATTTTTTCGGCAATTATGGAAGAAATGGGTGGAATAGTTGGCATTTGTATTATTTTAATATGTTTAAGCTGTTTCCTTATGTTTATCAATATTTCCTTAAAGATGCGCGATGATTTTTATCGGCTGATTGCATTGGGACTAAGTGTACTCTACATGTTCCAGGTATTTTTAGCGATTGGTGGTGTGACAAAGTTTATTCCTTCTACAGGAGTTACATTGCCATTGATTAGTAGTGGGGGTAGTTCCATTCTGACATCATTAATTATGTTTAGTATCATTCAGGGCTTATATGTTTTAAATCAAGATGAGGTAGATGCAATTGAAAAAGAAAAAAGAGAGAGAAGTCAATATAGAGCAAATGTACGGAAACCAAATGGATACTCCGATGAAGAACAAGGCTACTAAGAAGAAGCGTAATCGAGAGCTTTTGGTTGTGACGTATGCGTTTGTTTTTATGGTTGTAGGAATGATTGCCTATATTATTCGTTTTGAACTAGTAGATAGTAAACAGGTTATCAATAACAGCTATAACAAAAGAGCAAATCTGTTGGAAGAGACGATACAGAGAGGTATGATATTAGGAAGTGGAGGAGAGATTCTTGCCAAATCGGAATATGACAGTTCTGGTAATATGGTAAGAGTGTATCCCTATGGTTCCTTGTTCAGTCATACAGTAGGCAGATATGAGAAGTCAAAAACTGGTTTGGAAAATAGTATGAGCTTTACGTTGCTCACTTCTAGCATTAATGGACTAGAGAAAGCTTGGAACGGGTTGAATGGACAAAAGAGTAAAGGTGACAATATAAAAACCACTCTGGATGTTAATCTGACAGAGGTAGTAAATGATGCCCTTGGTAATTATAAAGGAGCTGTAGTCGTCATGGAACCGAGTACAGGAAGAATTCTGTCGATGGTGTCCAAACCGGATTATAATCCTAATACGGTATCAAAGGACTGGGATAAAATCATTAGTTTAGAGGACAAGGATTCGGTGCTAATTAATCGTGCAACTCAGTCCACATATCCGCCTGGCTCTATCTTTAAAATTATAACTACTTTAGCTTACATTAGAGATCATGCAGATTATGAGTCCTTTTCTTATGATTGTCATGGAAGATTTCAAACAGATCGCAAAGATGTAGAGTGTTATAAAGGAAAAAGACATGGCAAACTTGATTTGAACAGTGCCTTTGCAAAATCATGTAATGGTGCCTTTGCTAAGATGTTGTCCGAAACGTCTTATGATACTTTTATGAGTACAGCAAAGCAGCTTCTGTTTAATACTTCCTTTGATAAACTAAGCATTCCTGTTAAGGGAAGTAAGGTTACGTATAATAAAACAGATGATTTGTGGATGACAGCACAGACTGCTATCGGTCAAGGTGAGACAACCACTAATCCTATGCACATGGCGATGATTGTTTCTGCCATTGCCAATGATGGAAAACTAATGAATCCATATATGGTAGATGAAGTTTTAAATGCTGATCAGGAAACAATAAAGACCTTCTTGCCTAGCACCTATACGACCTTAATGACCAGTAAAGAGGCTGAAATTCTTTCAGGCCTCATGGAATCTGTTGTTACCTCTGGAACGGCTACCTCTTTGAAAAATAAGAAGTATACAGTTGCCGGTAAGACGGGAACAGCTGAAAAATCAGGAGAAGAGCCTTATGTTTGGTTTGTCGGATATTCCTCTACAGACGAAAAGGCTGATATTGCGGTTAGTGTTTGCATTGAAGAAGGTGGTTCTAGCACTGAAGTAGCGGTTCCAATAGCGAAAAAGATTTTTAAAGAGTATTACCAACACAAATAAACTATTTCGATTAAAATCTTGCTGAATTCCTATATTTCGATTGTATTTTACGGGTTGAAATAATATATGAAAAGAGTTATACTTATCAACAAGTATATACACACCAAATAGAAACAGGGGGCTTTGCAATGATTGAGGCAACGAGCTGTGGCGGTGTGGTTATTTTCAGAGGTAAGATTTTACTCCTGTATAAAAATTATCGAAATAAGTATGAAGGCTGGGTTTTGCCAAAGGGGACCGTCGAAGAAGGCGAGGAGTACAAAGAAACTGCAATTCGGGAAGTGTGCGAAGAAACAGGAGTACAGGCCTCTATTATCAAATACGTCGGGAAAAGTCAATATAGTTTTAGTACACCCCTTGATACTGTAATAAAAGACGTTCATTGGTATCTCATGATGTCAGATAGTTATTATAGCAAACCACAACGTGAAGAGTTTTTTATGGATTCTGGGTATTATAAATTCCATGAAGCCTACCACTTATTAAAGTTCTCCAATGAAAAGCAGATTCTTGAGAAAGCTTATAATGAGTATCTGTATTTAAAGAAGAGTAATCTTTGGGGAAACAGAAAGTATTTTTAGTGGAAATTGATATTTGATTGAAAGAATTAGAACCACCAGCCGTGCTGGTGGTTTATTCTGTCTAAGGGACTATTGCTGGTGTATGTCTTTTATTACTGGTCCAAAAAAAGTGCCCTAATCGGTAGAAATCTACTGATTAGGACACTTTTTATTTTCTTAACATTTTTCTGGTTCTGGATAGTCTACTCCAAAGGTTTCAACTGTTACTTTAGCCATTCTCTGTGCTTTCACAGGGCGATCGCTATAATCAGTATCGACATTGGCAATAGCATTCACTACATCCATTCCTTCTGTTACTTTACCAAATGCAGCATAGGCACCATCTAGATGAGGGGAATTCTTGTGCATGATAAAGAACTGGGAGCCTGCAGAGTTAGGCATCATGGAACGGGCCATGGATAACACACCCTCAGTATGCTTTAAATTGTTAGTAAATCCATTCTGACTGAATTCACCTTTTATGCTATATCCAGGGCCACCCATACCATTTCCGTCTGGACATCCTCCCTGTATCATAAATCCATTTATGACACGATGAAAAATAAGTCCATCATAATATCCTTTTTTTACTAAAGAAATAAAATTATTAACCGTATTAGGTGCAATATTTGGATAGAGTTCCGCTTTGATCACATCACCATTTTCCATTTCAATAGTGATTACAGGATTTTTATTTTCCATATACTATTTCCTTTCGTCATTTGATTTAAAATCATACATTAGTAATCATAATAGATTCAATACGAAATGTAAATCCTAAACCTCCTAAATGCGAAAAATTATATCTTCATGTGTTCTGGAAGAAGCCTTTTTTCCAGAAGCCAATTAACCCGCCTATATTCATCTTGAGGATTTACAACAGATAGGTTACCCTCTTTCTTTGAAACATAATCCTGCCATCTACATTGGATACAGTTTAATGGAGAATTGCTAGTAGCAGCGGCACATCCCATACAGTTTAAAGTAGAGGAATCTACAATGCAGTTCGTACGCCTACAATAAATCTGCCTATCATTGTTCGGATAGTTATTGTGAGGAATAAGTCTAAGTTCGTTGATTTCTTCTTCTTCCGTTGCAGCAACCTCCATTGTATTAATCATGGAATGTACCCAATGTTGTAAATCATAAGTTCCGTGAATGACAAACTCTTCACTGATGGCCGAAGCTATAAAATAATCTTTGCCTGAGATAAAACCATTGTTACGGTTGTTGTGATATGTAATGGTTACATCAGGAGCGCACAGAAAGTCAGGAAGCTGCCATTGATTATAGTTAAATCCCGGTTTTGTTAAAATTAATTTGGAAGAGTAGGATAGTACATCACAACCTGGCTGATGATTGTTATAAGAAAGTTTCTTAGTAGGGAGATAGATGGTATTAGGTATCGAGTTGGATTTATCAATAAAGGTATGAAGCTGCCAATTATACTGTTTAGAAAAAAAAGAGATATCTTTGATAATTGCGCCAATTTGAAAATAAGCAAATATTATATTTTGTTCTGGAGCATCTGGAACAAATCTTAGTGTATGTGTACTATCATATTCGGTCTGTCTAAACCATCCATAAAATAAGAAAATATCACCAACGGAGACTTTTTGCTTACTTAAATGACTTTCTAAAAGGCCATTATGAAAGTAGGCAGGATACCATTCTAAAGGGGGAGTATGATTTTGTGGGCTGATATAGCAACTAGAATGACATCTAGCTTTATTAAGAGGTTCCTTTAAGTCCTTATCCAGTGATGTTAAAATGTCATAATAGGAAAGATTTTTATAAGATAGTTCATGATAACTAATGGTGCCTTCTTCTACAGGCTTTGGTAATAATAACAATGTTCCATCCGGCATGATTGGGGAAGGAATTCCTCCGTGGGTAGGTTCAAATCCCTTTCTGCTGAGTATTACTTTCATAAGCGAACCTCCTGTAGCGGTATATGATATGTAATTTGATAAAACTCATTATAGTATATGTTTCACGGATATACAATATATGGAAATAAAAATGTAATTATATTTTCAATGGTATAATTATCTAATGCTTTTCAAATACTATCCTTGATATGTATCGTCATGCATAATCAATAAACTTGTATGAAATATAGAAAGGATGTAAGGTATGAAAAGAATAGTTAGTTTTGCAATCATTATGTGCTTAATGTTTACAATGGTTGCATGTGGTGCAAAGGATAATGGGAAAAATAATTCTCCATCTCCAAATACTACAAATAAGCCGGGAAACAACGATACAAATAAGGATGGGACAGGTATCACTACAACAGAATCACTGAAAATAGGAAAAGCAGATTATGCAGCACATGGTACCAAAGGCTTCTGTGTAGCAGTAGCTGTTGTGCAGGGAGATACTATTGTACAGGCAATAGTAGATGACTATCAGGTTATGTCTAAAGCAGAGGCGAAGTGTGTTCCTAATAGTGATTCCGACTTTGGTAACTATTTTGAAGACAAAACAAGTTCCTTAGCTTCTAAGAGAACAAATTCAGCTTATTATTCTAATATAATGAATTCAGTGGCTAATGCAACAATACCTATTAATAAAAACTTTGATGCAATTGCAGACTATGCAATAGGTAAAACTGTAACAGAATTAGCGACTGAATGTGACCAGAAGAGTAGCGAACAAATGGTGGATGCAGTGTCAGGTTCTACACTTGCAGATACAAGAGGCTATCTGCTTGCTATCGTAGAAGCTGCTAAAAATGCAATAAATGGAGACAACACTCAGGATAATAGTGAAATAATGGATGATACAAATAAAAACAATAATCCATCTGGTGTTGACAGCAACAATTCTGATCTTAGTAACGGAGCAGGAAATGCCAATGGAACAGGCAATGGAACTGGCAATGGAACAGGTAATGGAGGAGCATCAAATAACGCCAACGCAACAAATAATGCAAATGGCACAGGCAATAACACTGCTACCAATAATGCCAATGGTGCAGCAACCGTTTCTCCATCTGTTTCTCCAACTGCAGGTACAACTGGAAGATAATATATCAACTAGCTATGTTAAAATAATGATAAGCAACTAATAAGAAAACGCCTTAACTTTTGATGGAATGACAGATCAGTTAAGGCGTTTTTTGTTAGATAAAAATAAATATATTCTTTGCAACATTTTTCCACCCTACTTACATTAATAGTTAGAAGAAACAGAATCAAGAGGAGGAGTGTAATATGAGTAGAAAAAAACTTATCATGGCAGTAATTGTTTTGACGATCGCTTTATCAGGAATTGGACTTAGCATACTACTATTTAGTAAGGAAAATGAGGTAAATCCTTTAGTAAAAGTAACCGCAACAGCATCACCAGGAGCAACAGCGTCTCCTCATAGTATAGAGAAAAGTTCTCTAACAGCAACGTCGTATGAACAAATCTATAACCAGGTTCTTCTTGCAAAATTAAAGGATTATATCCAGGGGGGAACGAAAGATGATATGGTTGCAGAGGATGCATAGATGCCTTCAAGCTCTCAGACA
>JAEYRR010000292.1 GCA_023435505.1 Bacillota bacterium
AAGTAGAATTTCCTGCAGAAACAACGGTGATGGCACCTTTCTTTCCTACCAGGTCAACTAAATCCTTAAATACCTCAGAGCCATCTCCTCCACCCCAAGAGTTATTGATAGCAACTACATTCACTCCGGCATTTATAGCACGGTATATGTAATCATAAGCACCAACTGCACTATAGAGATCACCATAGCCATCTGCATCTAAAAACTTTAATGCCATAAGTTTTATGTTACTATCCACACCAGTGACACCAGTTCCATCTCCAGCAATTATCCCGGCACAGTGTGTTCCGTGACCGTTATCATCAAATGGATCTCCATCATAATTTATAAAATCATAGCCATGAAGACCTTTTAGTTTCCCATTGGTATTATTGGTCCATATTCTATCCTGTAATGCCTCATGATTGTAGTCAATACCAGTATCAATTATTGCAACAACCTTCTCCTTCTTGTCGGATACACTCCATGCTTTCTCCGGATTCACATCTTTATTAACAGTACCTTTATTCTGTCCCTGATTGTCAATCGCCCATTGATACTCGTTATAGTTACTGTCGTCGGCTGTAGTTTTCATAATATAATTTGGCACCACGGCAACAATATTGGTATATTTCTCTTTTACCGCCTTTGCTAACTCGCTGGTACTAAGCTTATTAGAATGAAATTTAGACACCTGAAGTCTTGAAGTCCCTGTAGTAGTTGAGTCAGATGCCTTACCACTTTTACTTGTCGTTTGCTTTTCTACCGTATTAATTTCAAATTCATAGGTGTTCTCAACTGTTACCGCCTCATTTTCAAGGTATACCGTACTTTTTTTATTCACATCATTCTTAAAACTTGTATCTTTTGTCGTATTTGCAGCTGTACGACTGCTAACCATAGACATAACAATTACTTCGTTCTTTACATAGGATTTGTCTTTGTCTTCACTGCCATGCTTACTTTGCTCCATCGCAGCAAACTTCTCTTTGATGTTTTGATCTGTGTTTTGCAGGTCATTGGTCATGTTTACTTGTGCACTTGCCACATTGCCGGAAAGATTTACTACCAACAGCACTGCCGTTAACATGGATAAAATACGTTTTCTTATACTCCTCATTATTTTAATCCCTTTCCACTATATACATATTGTTCTGTAGTTCCTTAATAGACCGTCATCCTAGAAATAAAAACCTATGATAAATATGTCACTTCTGTGTCAGCTTGTCCACTTAAAAAGAATGACTAAATACTTCATTTAGTGACATGTCTATCATCCAATTGAAAGAGTCTCCCCTGATTTCAAGGATAACATCACTTCAGAACTATCCTCTTCTCTTTGTAAAAAAAGATTAAGATAATGTGAATCTCCTAATTCCTTATATTTAATTGGATAAATCAATTCTCCTTGTACCTCTTGAGATGGAATTATGGCGATTACCTTTCCTCCGGATTTATAAAGAGGTGCATGGTTAGTACCACCCGCAATTAAAAGTGGTGGAATCGTTGGAAGATAGCGTTCGGGCTGAACATGTAAAAGAATTTGATAGGGGTATAAAAGAAGTTTTTTTACTTCAAAATAATACACCAATCTAACTTTCTCTTTTTTACCCATTACCGTATTAGCTGGCTCAAAATTCTTAACTCCTGCATTGATTCTCAAAGCGATTCCATCGGAGTAGTATTTTTCTCCATTTACCATGTAGACCGTATAAACCCGGTAACCATAAATATTACCTGACATAACTTCCTTATCGATGCAGCCATTGGCCGTAATATTTGAAAGCCGCTCTCCTTCTGATGGATGCGCTGGAACGTAGCTCTTAGCCCGGTATATCTCTACCTTAGCTCCTGTAGGAATTTTGGACCACCTAATAGAGACCTCTGTTCCCTTTAAAGAAATGGAAGCATCGGCTACTTCACAAAAATTAATCGCACCAGAATGTGTGATCAACCCATTGGAAAAAACTCCACATCTTACCGCATAAACAGCATAAAAATATCTCTCTCCAGGTACTATATTCGTATCTACAAAACTATTACCCTCCACTGTTCCCAAAACATGACCATCCTGTCTGTGATATGGTTTGGCATCTTTTTTTCTCATCACACAGTAACTGATGTAAGCCTCCTTAGAGTTGTCATTCCAATGTATATAATTACAGTGGTGACAACTGTCTACGGACACCGTTATGGTACCATTTAGTTTTGGCGGATATTTTCCAAGTAACTCCGTAACCCCGGGATAATCCGAACAGACATCAAGAACATCCATACAAGCACTTATAATTAAGTCTTCTTGTTTGGCTGCCTGCGCTTGTTCGAAGATATTCTTCCCACACCTTAATCCATGATTAATCTTTGCTTCAATCAGTGAGTTCTGGTACATAGGAAACTCTGTTTTTAAATGAATCAATTCCTGATTTGCTGTAAAGAACCTTTTCATTTCTATCTGCTCATTAACTTTATTAATCATGGCGTATAAGTGATTTTTAAGCGTAGTTAGCTGCTCCTCAATTCTCATTAGCTCTGGTAGATTTCCACACTGAGTGATTGCTTCCTGTAATAACTCAGATGCAACTTCGTAATTTAACTTACTCATTTCTTCACGAATCTGAACAACTTTTGGGTAAAGAGTATTTGCTCTGGAGGTTGGCTTTTGAAGCGACTTTGTCATGTTTTTTGATGTCCTAGCCGAAGGTTTACTTGATTGCTGGGATGGATCAGAGACTATATC
>JAEYRR010000311.1 GCA_023435505.1 Bacillota bacterium
TGGTAATACTACCACTATAAGAGTTACAAGAATAAACGGAGGACAACATGGATAACCACACAATGGACAATCGGGATGTGCCGAATTTTGAAGAAGAATTGTTGCAGCTTATAAGGGAAGAGAAAGATGATGTAAAATTAAGAGAAGCTTTGTCTGACTACCATGAAAAGGATATAGCAGGTGCCTGGGGTAAGCTTGAATTTATACAGAGGCAGCGTCTATATCGGATTCTAAGCCCTGAAGAGATCTCTGATATCTTCATACACCTAGATGATGCAGACCGTTATATCAGTGAACTGCCTTTAGAAAATGCAGCCCATATTATCGAAAACATGGATGCTGATGACGCCCTAGAACTTCTGGAGGACATGGATATCACCCAGAGAACTCAGTTGATGGACCTTATGGATCAGGATACCCAAGAGGATATTCGGCTCATCGCCTCCTATGATGATGACGAAGTCGGTAGTATTATGACAAACAATTATATTGAGATAGAAGAAGGGCTGACAGTCAGGCAGGCAATGAAGGCGTTAATAGATCAGGCTGCTGACAATGATAATATTTCTACCATTTATGTGGTGGATAAGAAGCTTCGCTTTTATGGGGCAATTGAGCTGACCGATCTGATCAAAGCCAGAGACTATATGCAGTTAGAGGATATCATCAGTACCTCCTTTCCTTATGTCCATGCCCATGAACACATCAGTGAGTGCATTGAACGGTTGAAGGATTATGGAGAGAACTCTATTCCTGTCTTAGATAATGAAAATAAATTAATTGGTGTAATTACTGCTCAGAATCTAGTAGAAGTCGTTGATGACGAATTGGGCGATGATTATGCGAAATTTGCAGGTTTAACTTCTGAAGAAGAGTTGAATGAACCCCTGCTTCAAAGTATGAAGAAGAGACTTCCATGGCTAATTATCCTGCTTGTCCTTGGAATTGTAGTATCCACTGTCGTGGGCATGTTTGAAAAGGTGGTGGCACAGCTTGCACTGGTTGTCTGTTTTCAGTCCCTTATTTTAGATATGGCAGGGAATGTCGGAACCCAGTCTCTTGCAGTAACCATCCGTGTCCTAATGGATGAAAACTTAAAAGGAAAACAAAAATTCGCACTGACTATCAAGGAGATGCGAATCGGCTTATGCAATGGTCTTCTCCTTGGTGTGGTATCTACGATAGCAGTTGGTATATACATTATGGTAGCCAAACAGCAATCCTTTACCTATGCCTTTGCCACCTCAGGCTGTGTAGGGCTTTCCCTATTAATTGCTATGCTTATCTCCAGCCTTGTGGGAACTGTAATACCGATATTCTTTCATAAAATCAATATTGACCCAGCCGTAGCCTCTGGCCCATTGATTACCACAGTCAATGACCTAATAGCAGTAATTACTTATTATGGACTAGCTTGGTGGCTGTTAATTGGAGTGCTAGGGTTATCGTCATAATTGTCACAAGATAATAGTTAAATTGTAGAATACGTGATATACTAATTATAATGACTACCACTTCTGAATCCATAGGGAGTGGTAGATTGTTATTGGAAGAGGTGGAATTACATATGACAGAGGAAAAACAACTGAACATCGATACCAAAGAAGAAAGAAAAGCGGAGAAAAAACAGAAAAGAGTAGAGAAACGAAAGCGCATAAGAGCATTAAATGAACCACCTCATTTGACGATCTTAGAGGAAATAGGAAATGCCGTTACTCATGGGGTAGGAGCTCTTTTGGCAGCCATAGGCATGGTTTTACTGTTATTAAAATCAGATACCGGACTGAAAATAATGGGTACCTGCTTCTACGGGGTTAGCCTTTTTTTCCTTATGCTGATGAGCTGCTTGTATCATGCCTTTCCAAGTGGTTCCACAGTAAAGCGACTCTGGAGAAGGTTCGATTATTCTTCTATCTATCTTCTTATTGGAGGAACTTTTGCACCCTTATATCTAGTTTATTGGGGGGATATTTTAGGCATTGTGCTGTTTTGCGTCCAATGGGGGTTAATTATCCTTGGAATTACCATGATTGGTGTCTTTGGACCCGGAAGATTGAAGTGGCTTCACTTTACGATGTATTTTCTCATCGGTTGGAGCGGCCTTATTTTTATGCCTGAGTTGTATCGTAATAGTCAGCCTCTGTTCTGGATGATTTTAGGCGGAGGTGTCATCTATACCGTAGGTATGGTTCCCTTTGCAAAGGATAAACCAAATGATCATTTCATCTGGCACTTCTTTGTACTGGCAGGTGCAATCATACATTGGTTTGCTATCTATGTCTATGTGTATTAATATAAGAAAAGGTCATCCCGAGAGATGACCTTTTCTTATTTATCTTGTGCTTAAATGTTCGTCGATTGCTTTTGCGGCTACCTTACCTGCTCCCATGGCAGATATAACGGTTGCAGCTCCTGTTACAGCGTCACCACCGGCATATACTCCGTCTTTTGAAGTAGCACCTGTAGCTTCTTCTACGATAATGCCACCATATTTATTTACATCAAGTCCTTCAGTAGTGGATTTGATCAATGGATTTGGAGATGTTCCGATGGAGATGATTACAGTATCTACATCCAGTACAAATTCACTGCCTTCTACTGGGACAGGACGACGACGACCACGTTCGTCAGGCTCACCAAGCTCCATTTTAATGCATCTCATACCAGTTACGAAGTCATTCATTGGATCTCGTCTGTCATCTGGATTATGGTAGCCAAGGATTTCTACCGGATTATTCAGTAATTTAAATTCAATACCTTCTTCCATGGCGTGTTCTACCTCTTCCTCACGGGCAGGCAGTTCCTCTAAAGAACGACGGTATACGATGTACACTTTCTCAGCACCAAGTCGAAGAGCAGTTCTTGCAGCATCCATAGCTACATTACCACCACCTACAACAGCAACCTTACCACCCTTCATAATAGGGGTACCAGGGGCCTCCTTGTAGGATTTCATTAAATTGCTTCTGGTCAGGAACTCATTGGCGGAGTAAACGCCCTTGTAGTGTTCTCCTGGGATTCCCATGAAGTTTGGAAGTCCCGCACCGGAACCGATGAAGACTGCTTCATAACCCATTTCAAAAATTTCATCTACAGTAAGAGTCTTACCGATTACCATGTTGGTTTGGATGTCTACACCCATAGCAATTAAGTTATCAACTTCCTTCTGTACAATAGCTTTTGGAAGACGGAATTCAGGAATACCATATACAAGTACGCCACCGGCAGTATGTAGAGCTTCAAATACCGTAACTTTGTAGCCTTTCTTTGCCAGATCCCCAGCACATGTAAGACCGGAAGGACCGGAACCTACAACAGCTACTTTATGTCCGTTGGATGGAGCAGCAATAGGAGTCTCTGTGCTATGTACATTGTGCCAATCTGCTACAAAGCGTTCCAGACGACCGATTCCTACAGGTTCACCTTTGATACCTCTAACACATTTTTCTTCGCATTGGGTTTCCTGTGGGCATACACGGCCACAGACTGCTGGAAGACTGGAGGATCTGTTGATTACCTGATAGGCTTCTTCAAAGTCTCCTTCTTTGATTTTATTGATGAATTCAGGTATTTGAATATTAACAGGGCATCCGCTTACACAAGGCATATGTTTACAATTGAGGCATCGAAGCGCCTCGTCAATCGCCACTTCCTCAGAGTATCCGGTAGCAACTTCACTAAAATTATGTGCACGAACTTCTGGAGCCTGGGTTGGCATTGGATTTTTCTTTGGATTCATATTTAGCATCTTAGTTAGCCTCCTTTTTGAAAAGGTTGCAGGCTTCTTCATAAGCGTGCTTTTCAAAATCGCGGTACATAGAACTACGGGACATTGCTTCGTCAAAATCTACTTCGTAACCATTGAAATCAGGACCATCAACGCAGGCAAACTTGGTTACATTCTTTCCATCTTTGTGCAGTGTTAGCCGACAACCACCACACATACCTGTTCCGTCCACCATAATTGGATTCATGGATACAGTACATGGAATACCGGTTGGTCTTACCGCATCTACAACAAATTTCATCATAATCAGAGGGCCGATTGTAATGACTTCATCAAAAGTCTCACCAGCAGCAAACATCTCGTTTAATGGAACGCAGACATTACCATGTTGCCCATAGGAACCATCATCTGTCATAATATATAATTTGTCGGAAATGGCAGTAAAGGCATCCTCTAAAATCAATAAATCCTTATTGCGGAAACCGATAATTGAGGTAACCTGGCAACCTAGTTCGTGAAACTTTCTGGCTACAGGAAGAGCAATTGCGCAACCTACACCCCCACCTACGATACAGACCTTCTTCTTACCTTCTGTATGTGTTGCAACACCTAGAGGACCAACAAAATCCTGAAGGAAATCGCCTTCTTCTTTATGATTTAATTTTTCTGTAGTACCACCAACAATCTGGAAGATGATTGTTACACTGCCTACTTCTCTGTCATAGCCAGCAATAGTAAGAGGAATACGTTCACCTTCGTCATCCACACGGAGAATGATGAACTGTCCCGGCTCTGCTTTTCTTGCTACAAACGGAGCCTCTACTTCCATCAAGGTTACTGTGGGATTCAGACTTTGTTTTTTTAAAATCTTATACATATTCTGTCTCCTTTTTTGTTCATAGATCAGGTAAAGATAGATACCAAAAGAAAGGTAAAGCCGTTTTTGGCAAGCTTCACCTTCCTTTCCTTATTTTTCTACAATCAGTATATACTAATGTTTCTATTTTGTAAAATACTATGAGAAAAACTTTCTTTTATTAAGTGAATTGGAGTATAATAGAGGTATTATGGTATAAGGGAAGCGGTAGAGTTGAAGATAAAACGTAATTGGTTTGACAATGCGATTGAGATCTTATGTGTAATGATGTTAATAGGGATTTGTGTCTATCTGTTTGTAAAATGGGACGGTTTACCGGATCAGATTCCCGCACATTATAATCTAAAAGGGGAGGTGAATCGCTGGGGATCCAAGGGAGAACTTTTAATCCTACCGATTATCGGTTGGGTAATCTACATCGGCATGACTGTTGTGGAAGCCTTCCCTCAGATATGGAATGTTGGAGTTACGATTACTGATGAGAACAGGGAAAGAGTGTACCGCCTGTTAAAAACCATGTTAGGAGTAACAAAGCTACTTATGGTGGTGCTCTTTACCCTTATAGAAATCAATAGTATTGGTGGTGGGAACTTACCTTGGTATGCGACCTTACTATTTTTAGGAGCAATATTTGGTGAGTTAATCTTCTTTATTCTAAGGCTTACTCGAATA
>JAEYRR010000322.1 GCA_023435505.1 Bacillota bacterium
ATACGATTGCCCGTAATAGTTCTATCAGATATCTGTTGATGAACAAGGAAGCTGTTAAGGCTGGATTATCTTTAACGGATGAAGAGAAAGAACAAGTGAAGAAGGAAGCAACTGCGTTTTATGATGCCATGAGTGCCGATCATAAGAAGCGTGCTGGTTTCTCCTTAGAGGAGTTAACAGAGTATAAGCTGGTAATGGCTTTGGCAAACAAATACATCGATCAGAAAAAGGCAGGTTACAAGATTACTAACGATACGTTGGAAACTCCTATCAAAAAGGAAGATTATGATGAGATGAAATTCAAAGTAATCGTAGCCCCTACTTCAACTGCTACTTCAGATTCTGATGAGGCTAAAAAATTTGATGATAAAACTTTAGCAACATACAAAGCCCAGATGGAAGCATATCTGAAAGATGCGAAGGCTGGTAAGGACATGTCCACACTTGTAGCAGAGAAAGACTCTACTATTTATACTTATATGGAAACTACCCTTAAGCGCAGTGATTCAACCTACCAGAAACTTCTGGATGCTCTTGAGCCACTTCAGAATGGTGAATTAGGTGAGTATGTGATCGAGGATGACAAAGCTTATTATATTGTCCAGATGGTAGATAGAAATACTACAGAGAATTACGATTCTGCTGTTGAGAATGCTGTAGCTAGCAAAGAAGAAGAGTTACTTAATACTGAGTTAAATAAATTAATGACAGAGTATGATGTTAAGATCGGTTCCGGTTGGGACAAGGTTGAGATTGGAAATACTGTTATTTATCCAGGAGAAGATATTACTGAATTTACCACAGGTGTAGATACTGATTCAGAGGATGATGCTGATGTTGATGCTTCTGCATCTGCTGAACCTTCTACGTCACCGGTTGCTTCTGCTTCACCAGCAGCAACCAAATAAGAGAGAGAAGAAAGACTATGAAAGAGCTGTTGTTTTGAACAACAGCTCTTTTTTTGGCTAAGGGTACTTTATTAACGGGTGTATGTCCCAAACAAGAACACATTTTTCCATTTCTTAACCTTCTCAATGCATTTCTTCAGTAAGTTGAATGTTGTATTATTTAGACAGAAGTAAAAATACAAGCTAACAAATTAAAGATCTATGTATGAAGGAGGATTTATATGAAACATAGGCTTCTAAGCACACTTTTATGTGTGGCATTGATTTCTGCTATGATTGCAGGATGTGGTAAAAACAATAATCCTACCACTACTTCACCAAGTCCTAAGGCAAGTGAAGCAGCAACAAAAACTCCAGATGCGACTCAAAAGCCAGATGCAACTCAGACACCAGCTGGAGAACCTGTAACAATTACATACGCACTGTGGGATACGAATCAAGCCAAATTACTTAAGACAGTAGCTGATGAATTTACAGCAAAGAATCCTAATATCAAGATTGATATTCAGGTTACTAGCTGGGATACATATTGGACCGCATTAGAAGCCGCAGCTACAGGTGGCACCTTACCTGATACATTTTGGATGCATACGAATAACATTTACTACTATGGATCAAATGATCAGTTGTTAGATATAACACCTTATATCGAGAAAAGTGATTTAGTTGACTTGAAAAATTATCCACAAGGCTTAGATGATATTTATAATATCAATGGTAAACAATGTGCAATTCCAAAGGATTATGACACAATCGGTCTTTGGTACAATAAGACTTTATTTGATAAAGCTGGAATCAAATATCCAGATGAAACTTGGACTTGGGATACTTTAGCAGACGCTGCTAAGAAGCTTACGACAGGTGATGGAAAACAATATGGTTTCTGTGCTGGCTTACATAATCAAGAAGGTTATTACAACTTCGTATACCAGAATGGTGGCGAGATTATCACTGCTGATAAGAAATCTGGTTATGATGAAGAAAAAACGATTGCAGGTATTCAAAGATACTTTGATTTTGTAAAGGATGGTACATCTCCAGTGATTTACGACGATGCTGCTCGTTCTGAAGCTATTCAGAATGGTTTGGTTGCAATGGGAATGTTTGGATCTTGGAACTTATCTGCATTTGCTGCAAATGAATTCATGACTAAGAACTTTGATGTTGCAATTCTTCCTTCTGCACCAGACGGAACTCGTGCTTCTATCTTTAACGGACTTGGTAATGCAATTGCTGCAAATTGTAAACATCCAGATGAAGCTTGGAAATGGGTTGAGTACTTAAGTAGCAAAGAAGGACAAGAAAGACAGGCAGAACTTGGTATTGCTATTTCAGCTTATAATGGAACAGCAGATAAATTTACAGCAGCTTATCCAATGTTCAATGCTAAATGTTATATTGACATGGTAGAATATGCTAAGATTCGTCCATATTCAAATCAGACAACCGTATGGGAAGATAAATCATATGAATTATTGAAGAAAGCTTACGCAGGAGAAGAGGATACTAAGACAGCTTGTGAAGCTGTAGCCAAAATGATGAATGAGGCTTTGGCGGCTGAACAATAAGTAGTATACAAATGCGGTAGTCTAGGCTACCGCATTTTCTGATAGGAGTGGACTATGAGAAAGACAAGAGTGAATATGATAAAAAGGAATGAGCGGCGTTGGGCATATTTTATGATAGCTCCTACGATTGTGGGACTGCTGATATTAAACATCATTCCAATATTTCAAACAATGTACCTGAGTTTTTTCAAAAGCGGGGCATTTGGCAAAGGAAATATATTTATATGGTTTGATAATTACAAGAAGATGTTTGCGGATTCACAGGTTTGGTGTGCAGTCCGGAACACTTTAGCATATACATGCTTAGTGGTACCTATTACGACCATTATTGCTCTTTTGCTGGCAGTAGCTTTTAATGGAAAGGTAAAGGGTAAAGGGGTCTACAGAACGATTTATTTCATTCCAATGGTAGCGGCTCCTGCTGCTGTAAATATGGTGTGGAGATGGTTATATAACGAACAGTATGGGTTAATCAATCATTTGCTAGAAAAATTGGGAATAGGTGCAGTTAGATGGATTGATGATCCTAGAGTAGCATTATTTTCCGTTGCTATCATTGGTATTTGGAGTAGTATTGGGTACAGTATGGTGCTATTACTTGCAGGTTTACAGGAAATCCCAAGGGATTATTATGAAGCATCTAATATTGATGGTGCTAGTAAAGTGAAGCAGTTCTTTAAAATTACAGTACCGCTGATTTCTCCTACCTTATTTTTTGTGTTGATAACAAGTATTATAACTGCAATGCAGGTGTTTGACGTGGTATATATGTTGATAGATGGAGCCAGCCCTTCTTATGACAGTACAGTTTCACTGGTTTATCTCTTTTATAATAATTCCTTTAGATATACGAACAAGGGGTATGGATCAGCTATTGTTATGCTTCTTCTGGTAATCATTATGATTTTTACCATTGCTCAGACAAAATTACAGAAAAAATGGGTTAAATATATGTAAGGAGTGGCCATATGAAGAGAAAAAGAGGTTCAAGTGTTATTTTACATACTGTGCTAATTTTAGGCGCATTCATAATGATTATGCCATTTTTGTGGATGGTTCTTACGTCGCTTAAGACTGTTACTGAATCCACATCTATGAACCCATTTATATTTTTTCCAAAGAAATTACATTGGGAGAATTTATGGGAAGCTCTTAAACAAAGTGATTTTTTAAGATTATATTTTAATACATTTGCGACGATCTTTATTCGAGTATTGTGCGCAGTATTGTTTAGTGCTATGGCCGCTTATGCCTTCGCACGACTTGACTTTCCATTTAAGAACTTTTTATTTGGGTTAGTATTATTTCAAATGATGGTTCCATCACAAATATTTATTATACCTCAATACTTAATGGTAGACGCCCTTGGCATGAGAAATACGATTTTTGCCCTCGTATTTCCAGGATTGGTAAGTGCATTTGGAACCTTCCTTTTAAGACAGTTCTTTATGGGACTGCCAAAGGAATTGGAGGATTCCGCAAAACTAGATGGATGTAATGTATGGCAGACATTCTGGAAAGTTATGTTGCCTCTTACGAAATCAGGTTTAGTAGCCTTATCCATCTTTACAGCCTTATTCTCATTTAAAGAATTAATGTGGCCATTGGTTGTTAACTCGACGACAGAATCAGCAACTTTATCATCCGAACTTGCTAAGATTTCCAGTGCATACTCAGTACAATATCCACGGCTTATGTCTGCTGCATTGTTGGCAATTTGGCCTATCATGTTGATTTATGTTATATTCCAGAAACAGTTTATTGAGGGAGTTGCAACATCAGGAGGAAAATTGTAGATGTCGATTATTTACAGCAATGAGTCGAAGGAAATACATTTATATAATGACCAGATTAGTTACATCATACAGATTTTACATAATGGTCAATTAGGTAATTTATATTATGGAAAAAGAATTCACCATAAAGATGATTTTTCTTATCTACTTGAAGGAGGACTACGTTCATTAGCAGTCTATAATAAGGAAAATTATTATTTCATGAGTCAACAATATACGAAGATGGAATATCCATGTATAGGTACAGGTGATTTTCGTCAGCCAGCTATTGAAGTTCGGCAAGAGAATGGTAGTGAAATTATTAATTTTATGTATGAAGATCATAGAATTTATAGTGGGAAAAAAGGTCTTAAGGGACTACCAGCGGTATATACAGAGTCTGACGAGGAAGCGGAAACATTGGAGATTCGTATGACAGACTCGTTGTTAGGACTTACCTGTATTCTTACCTATACCATATTTCGCGACTATCCTGTTATTATTAGAAGTGTTCAGGTGGAAAATAGAGGCGAGCAAAAAGTGATTTTGGAGCGGGTACTTAGTGCGAATGTAGATTTACCCGATGCAGATTATGAGATGGTTCATCTTGCTGGCGCTTGGTCTAGAGAACGTCATATAAAAGAACGTCATTTGGAACAAGGTCTACAGGGTATTGGAAGCAGATGTGGAATCAGTAGTGCGGAACATAATCCATTTCTTGCAGTCAAACGCCCGGATGCCACAGAACAAAGCGGTGAAGTATATGGGTTTAGTCTTATTTACAGTGGTAATCATATCGAACAAATTGAAGTAGATTCCTGCAATGTAGCAAGAATTCAATTAGGGATTAACCCTGGAGGATTTCAATGGACACTGAAAACAGGGGAGTCTTTCCAAAGTCCTGAGGCTGTAATGGTATATTCCAATCAAGGATTAAATGGAATGAGCCAAGTATATCATAAATTGTATCGCACTCGATTGGTTCGTGGACAATGGCGTGATAAGCCACGTCCTATCCTGATTAATAATTGGGAGGCAACTGGTGCTGTATTTACAGAAGATACAATTTTAAGCATTGCCAAAACGGGAAAAGAGCTCGGGATGGAGTTATTTGTTCTGGATGACGGTTGGTTTGGGAATAGAGATAATGATCATTCAGGTCTAGGTGATTGGTATGTGACAAATTATAACAAGCTACCTAATGGTATAGAAGGTGTTGCTAGAAAAGTAAAGGCATTGGGTATGGATTTCGGATTATGGTTTGAGCCTGAGATGGTTAATAAAGACTCCGATTTGTACCGTATGCATCCAGACTGGATTCTTTGTGCACCAGGTCGAACACCATCCCCAGCAAGGAATCAATATGTGTTGGACTTTTCTAGGCAAGAGGTAGTGGATTATATCTATGAGATGATGTGCAATGTGTTGGAACGTGCAGAGATTTCTTATGTCAAATGGGATATGAACCGTTACATTACAGAGTGTTATTCGATTGATAAATTACCAGAAGATCAAGGAAAGGTATATCATCAATATATTTTAGGGGTATATCAATTATATGAGCGGTTAATAGAAAAGTTTCCTTACATTTTATTTGAATCCTGTTCCAGTGGAGGGGCAAGATTTGATCCAGGTATGTTATATTATGCACCCCAAACATGGACCAGCGATAATACGGATGCTATAGAGCGCATTAAGATTCAATATGGAACTTCAATCGTGTATCCACTTTCTACTATGGGGGCTCATGTATCGGAAAGTCCAAATCAACAGGTTGGACGTATGACACCATTAGAGACCAGAGGAAATGTTGCAATGTTTGGTGAATTTGGATATGAACTGGATCTGAATAAATTGACAGACCACGAGAAAGAAATAGTTAAGAGTCAGGTTGAGTTTGTTAAAGCTCACCGAGATTTAATTCGTGAAGGTACCTTTTATCGTCTACAAAGTCCATGGGAATATGAGGACAGTGCATGGATGGTAGTGTCAGAGGATAAAAAAGAAGCATTGGTTGGCTATTACTGTATACATGCCCAATCAAATGACGCTTTTAAACGATTATATCTGGTTGGTCTAGATTCTAAGAAAAAATACAGAATTGATGGAAAAGCTGGAAGACTGTATGGTGGAGATGAACTAATGCATACTGGCTTGACTATCGTGAATGATGAGTTATGTATCGGTAGAAGTGATTACAGTTCCGTAGTTTACTATATCTATGAGGAGTAAAAAGAAGTCGCTACAAAAGAATGACTCTTTATTGTAGCGACTTGTTTTTCTATGTACTAGAATTTACATGGCATTTCCGATAAGCACTTGGGGTTATTCCAATCTCTTTCTT
>JAEYRR010000212.1 GCA_023435505.1 Bacillota bacterium
CAAGCAGTGGATGTCATAACAAGAGCTGAGATTCATAAGCTTCTTAGGAGTAAGGCAGATGAAGGCAATGCGGTAGTATTTGTCTCTTCTGATTTAAAAGAAGTGTTAGAAGTTTCTGATAACATACAAATCATGGCCAATGGACGTACGAAACAAGTATTTAAAAATGAAAGTCTTACTGCTGAGACAGTTCTGGCAGCTTGCTATGCAGACGAAAGATAATTTTATATGAAGAAAGGACTGTAAAGTCATGAAAAAGAAGATCTCACTATCAGAAATATTTCAATCCTATGGTACGATTATTGCTGGTATTATAGTAGTGATAATATTCAGTGTATTGCGCCCGGATGCATTCTTCACATTATCAAACTTTATTAATATATCAAAACAGATTTCCCTATTAGTTATTATTGCACTTGGAGCTACCCTTGCCATGAGTGTAGGTGAGTTTGACTTATCTGTTGGAGCCCTGGCAAGTTTAGGTGGAGTAGTGGCAGCTAAGTTAGCAGTTGCAGGGGTGCCATTGATCCTTTGTTTCCTTACTCCTATAGTACTTTGCTTTGTAGTGGGGTGGGTTAACGGATGGTTAATTACTAAGTTCAAAATACTATCCTTTATTACCACTCTTGGTGTGAGTACAATTTTAGGTGGTTTTACTTTTTGGATCACAGGTGGTGCTACTGTATTTGAAAGCATTCCAAAGAACTTTTCCATTCTTGGATCAAAAAATATATTAGGGGTACCTGCCTTATCCATCATTATGGTATGTGTTGTTGTTGTTTTCTGGTTTATTATGCGTCACACATCTTTTGGACGTAAGTTATATGCCATTGGAGGAAGTGAAGAAGCTTCCAAGGTAGCTGGAATCAATGTAAAGAAATACAAAAGATATGCATTTGCTTTATGTGGAATGCTTTCCGCTGCAACAGGAATGTTAATGGCATCTAGGTTAGGTTCCGCCCATCCAACTGGTGGAGATGGATATTTCCTTCAATCTTATGCAGCTGTGTACTTGGGAACGACTGTCTTTCGCGAAGGAGTACCAAATATCTGGGGTACCTTTATTGGAGCAGCAATTCTTGGTATCTTAGCTAATGGATTGACAATACTTCAGGTACCTTCTTTTATGCAAGATGTATTAACAGGATGTATTATCATATTAGCTGTCATAGCCCAGAAAGTAGGTCGTGGTGATGCAAAATGATAAAATTAAAATCCAATAAAAATCAACAGATAGTGAAAAAGAATGGTAACATCTTAGTAGGATATTTAACAGCGGGTTTTCCAGATAAAGAAAGTTTTTATGAAACATTAAGGGAATGCGAGAAAGCAAAAATGGATATTGTTGAAATCGGATACCCAGCGAAATCGCCGATAGCTGACGGAGAAGTCATTAAACAGGCGCATCTAGAGATTGATATGACCATTTCAACAGATCTTACTTTTTGGAGAAGAGTGCGAAAAGAGATAGAAAGTCCCATTTGGTTAATGGCTTATAAAAATGATATTATGGAGCAACATTTCTGTCTTGAACTAGCAAAAGAGAAGCTAATCGATGCAATTGTTATTCCCGACATGACCTTTGATGAACGAGAAGAGTTAGTGAAGGAATTAGAAAACTATGAGGTGGATGTGATGGGCTTTGTTAGTCCAGACATGGATCCGAGACAGGTCCACCAGTGCTTAAATCATAATGCATTGATTTATCAACAGCTATACTCAGGTCCTACTGGAATGCAGGTCTCTTCAGATAATTATAGAGAACTATTAGAACAAGTGAAACAGTACAACCATGTATATGTATTTGCAGGCTTTGGGATCTCTACACCAGAAAGAGTCAGTGAATTACTGGTGAATGGCTTTGATGGTGTCATTGTTGGGACAGCCATGATGAAAAAGCGTAAGATTTCTCTTGGGGCGTTGGTAGAGTTCGTGAAACTGTTAAAGAAAGCGACAGAAGGAGCGAGGTAAGAATGAGGTATATTGCTACATTTGATATTGGTACTACTGCAATTAAGGGCGTTCTCGTCTCAGAAGCTGGAGAACCAGTCTACTCTGATAGTCTAAGTATCGAAACGATATTCAATGGTGATTGGAAGGAGCAAAAACCCGATGATTGGTATGAGGCCTTTCTTAAAATCTCAAAAAACTTTGTATCGGAGTATAATAAGACGGATATTATCGCTGTCATCATGAGTGGTCAGATGCAGGATGTAATTCTACTTAATCAAGAGTACAACGCAATGGACAATGCTATTCTGTACTCCGATGGGCGGGCAGAAGAACAGGCAAAACAGATTATGAAGGTTATCGGCGAGGATACTATTTTAAAGACTACGGGAAATGATTTTAATGGCTCCATTCCTTTTGCCAAACTCCTTTGGTTGAAACAGCATAAACCAGACTTATTACAGGATGCTCATAAAGTGCTATTCAGTTCAAAGGACTATATTATATCTAAGCTTACCAATAACTATGTTTCCGATGTTACTACTTGTGCTACCACCGGTTTAATGGACATCCACGAAAAAAAATGGATGAAAAGCTGGATGGATAGGATGGAACTGAATTCTGAGCTATTACCTCATTTAGGTTATACCAGCGAAAAAGCAGGTGTAATCACTCACCTGGGATCTTTAGAAAGTGGTTATGTAGCTAATACGCCAGTTTATGTAGGAACTGGAGATGCAGGGGCAACTACATTAGCAAGTGGAATTTCCCAGGATGGTGAATATAACATTAATCTTGGAACTTCTGGTTGGATTGCCTGTGTATCAGATGATATACTTCATAGAAAAGGCGTCTTTAACCTTGCAGCTATTCAAAAAGATTTATTTATTAATGTAGTGCCTTTTCTAAATGCAGGAAATGTACATAAATGGATTAGTAAAACACTAACACCAGATAACAGACAGGATAATAAATACGACTATATCAGTGAGTTGTTGCAAAACAGTAGAACTGGAAGCAATGGTGTTATGTTTCTTCCTTATATTGTAGGAGAAAGATTCCCTGTAATGGATGCAGAAATTAAAGGCTGCTATATTGGAATTACTCCGGAGTCAACAAAGCAAGATATGGCGAGGGCTTGTTTGGAAGGTGTAGCTTATTCCATTCGACAAGGAATTGAGAGTATCGGTCGTAAGCCAAACAAGATATCTATCATAGGTGGTGGCGCACGATGTAAAGAGTGGTGTCAGATTTTAGCTGATATGTTAAATCATGAGGTTGTTGTATATAACAATAGTGAATATTTACCTTCTGTGGCAATAGCAGCAGCGGTGATGATTGACTGTAAGATCCTATCTAATTATCAGAGTTTTACCAATTCTTTGCTAAGCTCAGAGGAATGTATCATATATCAGCCGAATGTGAGTTCCACCAACTATTATAATGCTTCCTATTCAAAATATTGTAGTGTATACCCTGCAATTCATAAGATACTTTGACACTCCCCCATAACTTGTTAAAATAAAATGTGTTGTAAAAAAACCCCCTTAAAAATCGCCTAGACCGTGAGGTGAAGGTTCAGGTGAGTTGGTATCTTTTGTCGTGGGAGTAGGTGTCACAACTGGGGTAGGTACTGTAGCTTTATTATCCGTAGGAGTATTGCTTTCTCCACTACAGCTAATGAATGAAAAACAGAGAACAAGTATTAATAGGTAGGCTTGCACTTTCTTTGTGATATTCATATTCTCTCCTTTATATATTTTTACCGTATTCTGGAGTGTATTGCGAATACAGTTATTTACAATATATTACAAACATAATAAATTGACAAGAATTAAATGACAAGCCTTGAATGAACCTTCCCTGCTATAAAAACGCGTAGTAGACTGCTCTACTACGCGTTAAAGTGTTTGCTTTAATTACTACTTATTTCTTTGTTGTTACAGTCTTAGGCTTTGACCAGTCAGAGTAAATCTTTACTGTTTTACCACTAACCTTCACTGTCTTATAGGTCCTGATTCTTACATAGTATTTGCTCTTACCAGTAAGTTTAGAAATGGTTGATGTGGTAGAGGTATTCTTCCCAATGGTAACTGTGTTAGCACTACTGAATTTGGAACTCTTACTGTACTGAAGCTCATAGCCCGTTACCTCTGTAACCTTCTTTGACCATTTCACGGTAAACTTTTTAGAGCCAGCTGTTAGCTTACTTATACTAGAAGTTATCGGTTTAATCGTATAATTAAGTGTTTTGGTTCCTACATAGTTCCCAGTAAAGGTAACGGTAACTGTATATCTGCCAACATTCTTTTTAAAGGATTTATAACTAACCTTATAATCTGTATCCTTCTTTAGTGTTTTACCCGTTCGATCTTTGACTACTACAGTAGGGTATATAACCTTTCCATTATAGGTTGCACTAGACTCCTTAAGTTTTATACTTGATACTCTAGGAATAACTGCTTTTGAAACAGTTTTTTTACATTCTGCACAGTAGGTACTTATACTACCATCTTCACTCATAGTCGCTCTAGTTACTGTACCAATGTGTAGGGTAACATCCATGGTATCTCGCACCATTGACTTATCTTTAACGTTATAAATATAGGTCACAGTACTAGGCTCGTTAGTAAAAGTAGCAATACCTGTTTTATTATCAAAGGAAGCAGTTAAATTAGCCCCTGACTTACTCTTAGCAGAAACTGACTTAATGTTATTAATGTTTGTACTTCCTACTATTTTACCTATATTTACTTTATAGGTACTTCCTTCTTTACTGTATTCAACGTTCTCTTTGTGTTGACCATAGCTTTTCACATAGAACTCATAAAGGTTTTCCTTAAACTCCAAGCTACTTAGTTGATTATTACTACAATCTAACATATATAGATATTTAATACTTCCGAATTCAAGTTTCTCTAGTTGGTTGTTATAACAGTATAAGTATTCCAAAGATGTATTCTTACTGACATCTAAGCTAGTTATGTTATTGTCTTGACAATACAAATAGTACAACTTTAAGTTTTTACTGACATCTAGTTTTTTAAGTTTATTAGCTCTACAATATAAATTCACTAACGCAACATTCTTAGAAACATCCAAGGTTGTGAGCTCATTACTAGTACAGTCAAGAGATACTAAGGCCGTATTTTTACTTGTATCCAAACTTGTTAAATTATTATAGCCACAGTATAGCTGTTGTAATAGTATATTTGTACGAATATCTAAGGAGTCAAGTTGATTCATATCACAATACAGATACATTAATGCAGTATTATCGCTAAGGTCTAGTTTCTTTAAGTTATTCATATAACATTCTAGGTCTTTAAGTTTCTTATTATTCGACACATCAAGTTTTTTTAGATTGTTTCTGTTACAATATAAGGTTAACAACGAAGTATTCGCAGTAATATCCAACGTATTTAATTGATTATCGGCACAGTCTAGTTTTTCTAATGCTGTAAAAAACTCTATCCCACGAAGGTCTTTTATATTCATTTCATCGCAATAGATAGTTAAGATAACGGCTACTTCTTCTTTTGAAAGTAAGTCATCATTAATACCATCAAATTCTTTATTTATGTAATCTCTAAAATTTTTGTCAGGGAAGTTATTCTCACAAATATGTAGATTACCACTAGCATCCACACAAGCTTG
>JAEYRR010000364.1 GCA_023435505.1 Bacillota bacterium
ACATTTTTGTCTCTACATGCAAATTTCATTTTTTTTTATAAACGTGAGGACCATAGCCCTCTAACACATAGGGCAGGATGACAGAATTGGCTAAACCATGGGGTGTATGATAACGGCCTCCCAAAGAATGGGCAATGGCATGTACATAACCCACATAGGATACGGTGAAAGCACTTCCTGCAAGATAGGCTGCCTGAAGCATTGCTCTTCTGGCCTTTATATTACCTGGCTTTTCATAAGCGGCAGGCAGATTCTCAAAGATTAATTTAATGGCTTCTATCGCTTGCTTTCTGGTCTTTTTTGTAGTGGAACGGCCGATGTAGGCTTCCACTGCATGAGTCAAAGCATCTAATCCGGTAGTTGCCGTAAGACTTTTTGGTAAGCCTACTGTTAACTCCGGTGCAAGTAACGCATAGTGTGGAATCAATGGGAAATCATTAATGGGATACTTTCTGCTGGTCTTCTCATCTGTAATAACAGCTGTCACAGTTGTCTCACTTCCAGTACCGGCCGTAGTTGGTACTGCTATCAGTAAGGGTAGCTTTCTATGTATCTTAAGGATTCCCTTCATCCCATGAATGCTCTGCTTAGGTTTCACAATCCTTGCCCCGGCTGCTTTGGCACAGTCCATGGCAGAACCACCACCTACTGCTAATATGGCTTGACAATGATTCTCCAGATACATAGTTCTAGCTGCTTCTACATTTTCAATGGTGGGATTTGCTACCGTATCATCAAAAATAAAAAGTCTAACATCGGCTTTTTGACAAGCCTCTTCAAATGGTATTGTAAGCCCCAGGTTACGGATTCCCTTATCCGTTACCAGTAACAGACGTCTTATGCTCTTTTCTTTTAATAACTTTGGAATCTCTTCTATACTGTCTATAATAACAGGTTCTCGGTACGGAAGCAATGGTATGGCTAGTCGGAACCCTCCTTGAAATACTCTACAATACACCTTTTTTAAACAATTCATGTTCTTCCTCCTTTATCTTTATAATTCCATTGATTTCCATTTTCATCAGAGGTATTATAAAGGTGGGGGTTACCCCCAAGTCAAGAGGAGGGTTACTGTATGTCTGTATCAAATGAGTTTTGTATCACATCCGGCGGCTTTGCCAAGCTCTGTAACACTACAAGAGATACCTTGCGTTACTATGAGAAGGAAGGTATACTGGTTCCACATAAAGACCCGGAAACTAACTATAGATACTATAGTTATGCCCAAATTACCTCCTTTTATTTTATAGCTACCTTTCGGAGCCTGGGCTGTCCTGTATCAGAGATTCGCTCCTTTCTTGAGGCACAGACACCAGATGCTTTTGCCCCCTTTATCAACAAACAATACGACGCTCTCCTTGAACTACAAAAACAGTTAGAAAATAAAATTGCCTCTTTATCCATGGCTCTACTGATTGTAGACAAGATGCGTTCCTGCCCAAAAGCTGAGCCTATTCTCTCCACTCTTCCAAAATCTCTTCGTTTTCGCAGCACTAAGATTAAGGGGAATGCCTACCATGCAAGAGATCTGCTGGAAGAGCTGAAACGGCATATCCTATACTGTAGCAAAGACAACAGAACTAACACATTTCCTATTGGAGTAGCCATTTCCCTAGAGAGTTTTCAAAGGGAGTGCTATCGCTACGACCATCTAGTTAGCTTTACAAAAAGCAAGGGTGAAGGTACTACTACTTTGCCAACGGAGCAGATTCTTTGCTCCGTGTATCAAAGCCAATCATCGGATATTGTCTTTTTATACAAAGAGATGTCGGAGTATGCTGCACAACACGGACTGACTATGTGCTCCGATGTATACAGCATCAGCCTGGTGGATGTTGTATATCCCAATGACTCCCATCAGTATCTTAAATTTATCTTTGTATGTGTAAAATAATGACTACCCATAGCAGGTAACTCTAATGCCCTCAAGAGGCTGATGCACATAAAAAAAGGGATTGCACTTTACTGGCAATCCCTCTTCTTTGTCTAGAATTCTCTTCCGATCTCATAACTTTGTTCTAAAAACTTCACCATATGCTCTTCCCTAGAGCCTTCATTATCATATCCACGGGTCATCTCATCAAACACAACCATTCGTTTAACTTCTGCCCTTGTATTGATACGGTCCAATAACATAACCGTCTCCATGGCCTTAACTTCCTCCTGACGGACAGAATCCTTTAAGCTACCTCCCATGGTCACCAAAAACATGGCCTTCTTAAAAGCAGGAAGACTTGGTGCCTCCCCATAAGCAAAACCATAGGTCCAGACTCTCTGGAACCAACCCACTAGCTTCGCTGGAGCTTCCGTCCAGAACACAGGGTAGAGAAAGGCTATAGCGTCTGCCTCCACACATTTTCTCTGTTCCATAAGGACATCTTCCGGAAGGGGCAGGTCCTCTCGATAAAAGGCCTCTCTCATATATTCCTGCTCCGTAAAGGTCTCCTTAAAGTCCATGGCATACAGATCTGAGATGATATAACTATGACCGGCATCCGTAAGACCAGCAAGGAACTTTTCCTTTGCCAGATAAGTAAAGCTGTTGTTGCTTGGGTGGGCATATACAACAAAAACCTTCATATTTCTCCTCCTAATGAGTGTTCTTAATCCAATCTCTCAGTTGATCAAAAGCTTCTTTTGTCTTTTGCTCCGTCTCCAGATTAAATAAGATTGTATCTTTATCCGTGGTAACCTCTATGACATAATCATTGTGAAGATATACATAGACCTCACAGGAACCAATCCCGGTAACATGGAACGTTCCAAAATTAAACTTTCCTCCATTATAGCCATTCTTTTTTGACATGGAAGGACGATGCTCTAATAAAGTAATGTCTTTGACCACACTGATTGAGAATGTTTCTCCCATATCGGCTGCTTCAATTAAGATCATATCGTCCTGTCTTTCCATTGTAACTTCTGCCAGATCAAATCTAAGCATAAAGGCAGCAATTCCAAAGACAACTATCGCAATAACTGCTATAATCACATAATTCCACTTACTGCTGGCGTTTAACTCAGCACCATATCCAACTCTTTTATTTTGCAGACCTACCTTTTTGTTCGGATTTTTCTTACCCTTCAACCAGTAGATATCCTCATCATCTGTCAGACCTGCCTCCTGCTCTGCTGTCGTAAGGTCTAACCACCCATTTTCCTTTTTAAGCCCATATAGCTTCCAAGCATGGTGTTTCAGTAGCTTATTATGTAGAAACATTTGAAGAGCAAACCATACAAATAGGTAAACAATTAGAAGAGAAATAAAGTCCTCCATGAAATAGATTGGCCAAATGGTACAAAATCCAGCTAAGTGGATGATTCTCTTTTTTACCGTATACTGATGGAGAATCTCCTTAACCTCTTCAGACGCCTTAGCTCTAGAGGGAAGAACGATTCCAAGGGTATAGCTACCGTTATTGATTGCTCCTTCTCCATATGTAAGTACCAATGCTAACCACATGAAAATCGTAACGATATAAACGATAATCAAAAACATATATACTCTCCTCCCATCCTCTTATATACTCCCTAACCTATTATCTCAGGACCCATACTCCGAGGCAAAGGTTGCCCCCAAAATCATGACTGCTCCAAGGATTCCTGTAATGTCTAAGCTTTCCCGAAGGATCACAGCAGATAACAGTATCGCCACAACAGGGTCAATATAGCTGAAAATAGCTACTGTCTGAGCTTTTAGTTCTCTCATGGAGCCAAAATACAGGGCATAGGCCATGCCGGTATGTAGTACCCCTACGATTAAAAGAAGAATGATTACCTTTGGAGGTAGAGAACCTAATTCTATAGACTGTGTAACTAGCGTGTATGGCAAAAGTACGATAGCGGAAACCCCTAACTGCATCACTGTTCTATCATAGGCAGCGATATCCTTAAGCTTTTTATTTAATACGATTACTGTAGCATAAAAAGTGGCCGCACCTAGTCCAAATAAGATTCCCTTTATCTCTGCAAGGCCACTTACGCCTGTCTCTAAAACACCGGAGACAAATACCATTCCTCCTACGGCTACTACTACACAGAGTAGCTTCTTTTTTGTCAATCTCTCCCGTAACAGGAAAGGCGAAACTAAAATGACAATAACCGGCGCCAGATAATAACAGAGAGTGGCAGTTGCCACTGTGGTGTATCGATAGGCTTCAAATAATAGAATCCAGTTGACTCCAATGGCTGCACCAGAGAGAATGAGAAGACTCAGATTCTTTCTTATTGCTAAAACCGAAATTTTCTTTTTGGTGACAGTCATCACTAGTAATAAAAAAAGTACACCTATAAATCCCCTTACCAAAGCCAATACACTGGATGGAAGGGAAATATAGCGTACAAAAATTCCGATGGTTCCGAAGATTACCATGGATGTCGTTAATTTTAGTTTTGCAGTACCAGTCTTACCCATATTAGTTACCAACATTCCTTTTACATTCTATTTTAATGGTACTATTGTACCAAAAAAATATGTAGAAATATAGTATATATGAAAATTTATGGTTATCACTGGACTACCCCTTATGGGCACTCTTTTTTAATATGGTGATTGCAACAAGCAAAAGTACCGGAAATGCAATGGCAACTAACAGTCCGGTCTTTAACTGTCCATGAAAGAGTCCTGATACAAACCCTACAGCCGTAGGACCACCGGAACACCCAAGGTCACCAGCTAGGGCAAATAAAGCAAACATACTGGTTCCACCTGTAGGAAAGCGTTTGGCTGCCAAACTAAAGGTCCCCGGCCACAGAATACCGACGGAGATTCCGCATAGTGCACATCCCACTAAAGAAAGGAACGGCCAAGGCGAGAGACAGGCCACCAAATAACTAATGATGCAGAGGATACCACTGGTTGCCATGGCTGCTACCAAATCAATCCTAGTGCTGAGTCTTGCATAGAATACTCGGGCAATTCCCATCATAACAGCAAAGAGACATGGACCTGCCAGGTCTCCTACTGCCTTGGTAACACCCAGACCACTTTCTGCAAAGGCAGATGCCCACTGGCTCATGGCAAGCTCACTGGCTCCAGCACACACCATAAGCAGAATAAATACCCAGAAGATCTTCTTCCTTGCCAAGGTAGTAAGAGGCATTCCCTCTCCCTCCTCAACCAAGGTACGCATCGGTACTCTGGTGAAATAGATCGCATTGAGAAATGGGATCACCGCCCAGCCACAGGCTACGATTCTCCAATGTGACAAGCCACCTATGGCAAAAAATATCGTCGATACCAAAATTACGAGTACGGATCCCCAGCAATAAAAGGAGTGCAAAAGGCTCATGGACCCAGCTTTATTTTCTGTTGGGCAGGCTTCCACGATGGGACTGATGAGTACCTCAATCAAGCCACCACCAATGGCATATAGAACCACAGCTGTCAATATCCCGGCATAGGGATTAGCAAATAGACCTGGAAAGATTCCAAGACCTGCTAAGCCTACCGCTGCAAATATATGAGCGGCTACAATACCCACACGGTAGCCAATCTTATCGATAAACTTTGCAGACAGCAAGTCCACTAACAGTTGCACCATAAAGTTGATGGTAATTAGTAACGTAATTCGTTCCAATGGAATCTTATAGGTTGACTGTAAGGTCAAAAATAGCAGTGGAGCAAAATTATTAACAATAGCCTGCGTAATATAACCCAAATAGCTTGCTCGTAACGTATGTTTATAATTCCCTAGCGGATTATGATTCTTCATAGGCCCTCCATCGTTTAAACGATCTATATGCTCCTATTGTATCTCTTTATCCATAAAAACTCTGGAGCCGGTGGCACCTTTTTGCCCCTGATACTTGCCTCGGTAAGGATTTAATGCCTCTTCATCCATCTGTGCAAATACCAGCTGTCCCACTCTACGTCCCGCCTTTAGTTCAATAGCGCACCGGTTTGCATTAAAAAGCTCCAAAGTAATCTCACCCTCAAACCCTGGATCTACCCAACCTGCATTCTGTATAAACA
>JAEYRR010000214.1 GCA_023435505.1 Bacillota bacterium
ATCTGAGTGATTGCCGTTATTGCAACAGACACAGGTAAGCAGAACCAACACCATGAGAATAGAGAACAGACGCCTCTTCATATAGTTCCCCCTTTGTAGTTTAAGGATTTCTGGTATTAGTTCATTATAATAGACAGTGAATAAAAATATGAGTTAGAAATCAACATAATATAAAACAATGATAACATTATATACCAGCATAAGATAGTCTAAATAAGCCCTTGACAAATACTTTTAGGTAAGAGTACACTACAGATATATGAAAAAGCGATGAAGAGAAGAGTAGGTAGTGGAAGCATCACAGAGAATCCCGGAAAGCTGAGAAGGGAATATGTAGAAGTTACTGAACATGGCCTCGGAGCTGCGCACCGACTATGAAGGATATTTTATACAGGCTGCGACGGGATTCGCCCGTTATAGTGAACGCCATTGTAGGATGGCAGGTAAGGCTTATATTGTAAGATATAGGTGAATTAAAGTGGTATCACGGGAACTCTCGTCTTTAAGTAATTAAAGGCGATTTTTTTATGCCAATAAAGCTAAACCAATTACCTACATTAAAGATTAATCATTAGGAAAGAGAGATGATATTATGTCAAAGACACCATATTACATTACAACTGCCATTGCATATACATCAGGAAAGCCTCATATCGGCAATACCTATGAGATCGTGCTGGCAGATGCTATCGCCCGTTATAAGAGAGCAGAAGGCTATGATGTGTTCTTCCAGACAGGAACAGATGAACATGGTCAGAAGATTGAAGAGAAAGCAGCTGGGGCAGGTGTATCGCCTCAGGAATTTGTAGATGGAGTTGCGGGAGAGATCAAAAGAATCTGGGACTTAATGAATACATCCTACGATAAATTCATCCGTACCACAAATGAAGACCACTGCCTTCAGGTACAAAAAATCTTCAAAAAATTATATGATCAGGGAGATATCTACAAGGGACATTATGAAGGAATGTATTGTACTCCATGTGAATCCTTCTTTACCCCATCCCAGTTAGTAGACGGCAAATGTCCGGATTGCGGAAGAGAATGTCATGTAGCGAAGGAAGAAGCTTATTTCTTAAAGCTTAGTAAATATGCAGACCGCTTAGTAGAGCATATCAATACACACCCTGAGTTTATTCAACCAGAGTCCCGTAAAAATGAGATGATGAACAACTTCATCTTACCAGGCCTTCAGGATCTATGTGTATCCAGAACCTCAGTAAAATGGGGTATTCCAGTAAGCTTTGACGACAGACATGTAATCTACATCTGGGTGGATGCCTTAAGCAACTATATTACCGGTATCGGCTTTGATGGAGATGGTAACCACTCTGATCAATATAAGAAATTCTGGCCTGCTGATCTTCACCTAATTGGTAAGGATATTCTTCGTTTCCATACAATCTACTGGCCAATTATCCTTATGGCTCTTGGAGAACCACTTCCTAAGCAGGTATTTGGTCATCCTTGGTTGTTACAGGGAGATGGCAAGATGAGTAAGTCCAAAGGGAATATCATTTATGCGGATACCCTGGTAGATTTCTTTGGCGTGGATGCAGTGCGCTATTTTGTACTTCATGAGATGCCTTTTGACAATGATGGTGTCATTTCATGGGAACTTATGGTGGAGCGAATGAATTCTGAATTAGCTAACACCCTTGGTAACCTGGTAAATCGTACTATCTCCATGTCCAATAAATATTTTGACGGAGTAGTGAATAATACTAATGTTTGTGAAGCTGTAGATGAGGACTTAAAGGCGGTTACATTAGAGACTCCTAAGAAGGTTGCCGCGAAGATGGAGAAGCTTCGTGTAGCGGATGCCATTACTGAGATCTTCAACCTGTTCAAACGTTGTAACAAATATATTGATGAGACAATGCCTTGGGCACTGGCAAAAGAAGAGGACAAAAAACCTCGTTTAGAGACAGTATTATACAACCTAGTAGAAAGTATAACAATTGGTGCATCCTTACTACAATCCTTTATGCCAGATACGGCTGAAAAAATTACAAAACAACTGAATACCACAATCAGAAGTTTGGAAGAGATGAAAGAATATGGTAAGTACCCATCTGGTAACAAAGTAGTAGAAAAACCAGAAATTTTATTTGCAAGATTGGATGTTAAGGAAGTAATGGAAAAAGTAAATGAAATGCTAGCAAAAAATGAACTCCCAGTAGAGAAGAAGGAAGAAGGTCCTGTAATCGACATCGAACCAAAAGAAGAGATTACTTTCGATGATTTTGGTAAGCTACAGTTCCAGGTTGGTGAGATACTCAAATGTGAAGAGGTACCAAAATCTAAGAAATTACTTGTTTCTCAGGTTAAGATTGGTTCCCAAGTGAAACAGATCGTTTCCGGTATCAAGGCACATTATTCTCCAGAAGAGATGGTAGGTAAGAAGGTTATGGTATTAGTCAACCTAAAACCAGCTAAATTAGCGGGAGTATTAAGTGAAGGAATGCTTCTTTGTGCAGAGGATGAAAAGGGTGAATTATCATTAATGACGCCTGAAAAGCCTATGCCATCAGGAGCAGAAATCTGCTAATATAATCTATGTACAAAAGTTAGCGAGACAGCCGAAGCTGTCTCGCTAACTTTTTATTTATTTGGGGCGCTTTAGCTCCATTCAATTCCTTTATAACTCTTAAATTTATCCATACTGATTTGTATGCTTTCAAGCTCTTGGTATTTTTCGCTATAGTCCTGTTCGAGTAGAACATATTTAGCGTTTGTATATTCATTTACTGCATTTATGATATCTTGAATTGGCATAATACCAGTGCCGATTTCGGTATATGTTTCAGGAATATCAGATGTGAAGAATTCTCTTTCCTTTACGGATCTATGAGGGTACTTTCCAGTTTTCATATCAGGACCTAAGGTGTGCCATATATTAGAAGGCACCATGGTATCTTTTGAGTAATCTTTCTGATGTACCATTATAATTCTATCACCAAAACGTTTCATAATATCAATTGGATTCTCGCCACCTCGCATAGCCCAAAATGAATCAAGTTCAAATAGTAAGTCCGTATTTTCATATAAGTATTCAAAGATTAGTTTATTATCAATGGATACAAATTCTTGATAATGATTGTGATATACAAATTTAGTACCGTATTTTTTGCATAGTTCAGAAATGTGGTTGAGATATTCACAATTCTTTAATATTCCATCTCTATCATTAGGATAGAACAATACAGGACATATCAACTTATCATTTCCTACCTTTAAATGAGCTTCAGAACATCGAGCAATGTCATCATCTTTAAGTTTAAGAATCTGAGGTACAGCTTTGAATACCTCTAAACTCTTTGAAGCATCTTCATACATATCAACTCTTCCAATATGACAGCTTACTAGTTTCATACCAAATTCATCGAGTTTTTCCTTAACATTTTCTGCACTTAGGTTAAAGCCTAATAGTGGATCAGAATCCAGAGCATAGTTTGCTGCTTCAACGTATTTATAACCAAGTTTCCCGACTTTATCAAGAGTTGCTAAAGGATCTCTATTCATTTCATTTCTAACAGAATATAATGCTAGTCCAACTTTTAACATAGGTTATTCCCTCCTATAAAATATAATATGTACACACAAAATGTAAACCTTTACATAAGATTATAATACAGGAAATTACAATAATCAATAGAAATATTACAAAATATAATTATATTTTCTTATTACTAAATAATCATGGTTGGTAAAATCATATAAATAATTGGTAAAATTAGCATTGACAATTGAATAAATTACATATATTATGAAAATGTAAACCATTACATACAAAATGAAAATCTAAAAACATAAGTGTAGGAGGTGCTGTGGAGCTCAAAATAGAATAGTTAGCATGGAAAATAGACCAAGAAAATACATTTGAAAAAGACACGCAAGAAAATCAAGAAAAAATTATATTAGGAGAAAGAGGGTTTATCTATGAAAAAAACTATAAGTCTTATTTTAGCATTAGTGCTAGTTTGTGTAGCTGCTATAGGGTGTTCTAATTCTGGAAATTCTGTAAAGGAAACTCAGGGAACGGAATCCGGTGATAAAAAGGAAGACGGCAAAATAATTGCTATTTCTATCAATAATTTAGATGCATTTCAAACACATATGTTAGAGTCCTACCAAGAGCAGTGCGAAGCTAATGGATATAAATTAATTTATACGAATGCTTCAGGTGATATTCAAAAACAAATTAGTGATGTTGAATCCTTAATTGTACAAAAACCAGATGTAATTGGAATTCAAGCACTTGATTCTGAAGCTCTAGGAACAGCGGTAGATGCTTGTGAAGCTGCAGGCATACCAGTAGCATCTATTTTCTATGGAACTAAAAGTGATAAGGATGTTGAATTTGAGGCAGGCGTTTACGAAAGAGGAGCGTTACAAGCAGAGGCAGTAAATCAGTATTTAAATGATAATCCAGATAAAGTATTAAAGATTGGTTATGTATACGGTTCTATGGGTATGGAAGCTGTACATGAGATTTTTAAAGGATTTGAAGAAAATTGCTTAAAACTGCCAGAAAATGCTGGTAGAGTTGAACTTTTAGATTCAAAGGATGGAAACTGGACAGCTGATAAGGCAATGGCTTTAACAGAAGACTGGATTCAAAGTTATCCTGATATGAACTGTATCATTACTCAAAATGATCCGATGGCAGTTGGTGCTGTTAGTGCCCTTACTTCTGCAAATTATGATATGTCAAAGTACGTAGTTGTTGGTGGAGATTTGACTTTAGAAACTTCTAAATTAATTAAAGAAGGAAATATGTATGCGTCGGTTATGATGAATATTCCTGAAATTGCAATTAAAGTTATCGACTACCTAGGAAAAATGGCTAAAGGCGAAGACATTGGCACTGCAGTTAATGTAAATATATCAGTGGCAATCACGAAAGAAAATGTTGAAGAGTACGAGAAGTTATTACAGTAACAAATTAAAATATAGTTGAGTAAAAAATAATACTACAGCTATTCCTTGAAACAATGGATAATTGTGGAGAGGGATAGCTGCTAATAATGGAGAACGAGAATGACTTATAATGAAAATATATTAACAATGGATAATATAAGCAAAAGTTTTCCTGGTGTCAAAGCCTTGTCTAATGTATCACTTTCCATAAATAAAGGAGAGGTAATGGCACTAGTAGGTGAAAATGGGGCTGGTAAGTCCACATTGATGAAAATACTTTTAGGCATGTATCCGATGGACTCTGGGACAATAAAATTTGCAGGTAAAGATTACAAGCCTCAGAATCCTAATGATGCATTAAGTAACGGAATATCTATGATTCACCAGGAATTATGTTTAATTCCTACAATGACTGTAAGTGAAAACATTTGGATAGGCAGAGAAAAGAAATTTAAAACACTTGGGATAATTAATGTTAAGAAAAGAAACAAAGAGACAAAGAAGTTAATGGATAAATTGAATATACATATTGATCCTAATGCTTTAGTTAGTACGTTAAGTGTGGCAAACATGCAACTTGTTGAAGTGGCAAGGGCAGTATCTTACCAGTCGAAAATCATTATTATGGATGAGCCTACTTCGGCTTTGTCAGAAGCCGAGGTTAATTTATTATATCGAATTATTGAGGATCTTCGTAAAGAAGGTGTCGCTATCATCTTTATTTCTCATCTTTTAGATGAAATATTTAGAATATGTAACAAAGTAACTGTCTTAAGAGATGGACAACTTATAGAAACACTAGATATAAAAGATGTGGATACACCATTACTAATTAAACTTATTGCAGGACGGGAACTGTCAGAAATCTATCCAGAGCCTACCGCTACAATTGGGGACACAGTAATCGAAGTAGATAATCTAAACAGTATAGGTAAGTTTAATAATATATCTTTCAAAGTAAGAAAGGGAGAGGTACTAGGTCTTTGTGGCTTGATGGGAGCCGGGAGAACAGAAATTGTAAGCGCAATTTTTGGAATTGATAAATACGATTCTGGTAGTATCATTCTTCATGGGAAAAAGGTAGAGATTAGAAGTGCTGCCGATGCATTAAAAAATGGAATAGGTATGGTGACTGAGGACCGATCCAGAACAGGTATCTTTGCAGGTTTAAGTGTTAGAGAAAATATTGCGATAGCATATTTGCGAAGTATATGTAAATTAAAGTTTGTAAATAGCAAGAAAGAAAAGAATGATGTAGAAGACATGACAAAACTCCTATCTGTTAAGACAGCAAACTCCGGTGTAAGAGTTGACTCACTAAGTGGAGGAAATCAGCAAAAAACAATAATTGCACGTTGGCTATTAACCAATCCTCAAGTTTTGATATTGGATGAACCTACAAGGGGGATTGATGTTGGGTCTAAATCTGAGATTTATAAGCTGATTAATTCACTTGCAGAGAAAGGACTTGCGATTATTCTGGTGTCATCTGAATTACCAGAGTTAATGGGTATTAGTAACAGAATACTTGTGGTAAAAGATGGAACCATTGTAGGAGAACAAAACCGAGACGAATTTAACCAAGAAGTACTGATTAAAAAAGCGTTTGGTGCTTAGATAAAACAGATATAAGAAAAGAGGATACAAACATGAATACTAAGTCGGGTATTAAAGTTAAGGAATCATTAACGAATTTTTTGTTAGCTAATAAAGTTGTTGTTATCGTACTAGTCCTTGGAATAGTGATGTCGTTTGCCAGCCCTAATTTTTTGACAGTTAGAAATTTATCTAATATATTTCGTCAAATCAGTATGTCTGCAATTATAGGTCTTGGATTTACTGTTGTAGTGGCATCGGGAGGTCTTGATTTATCCGTTGGTACAATGCTTGGCCTGGTAGGGGTAGTAATGGCAAAAGTATCTTTGATAGACGGTGTTCCAATATATTTGACATTAATTATTGGAGTACTATTTGGAGGATTACTAGGATATTTTAATGGATTCTTATCAACGGTCTTTAAGTTAGATGCTTTTATAGTTACCTTGGCTACTCAGATGATATTTAAG
>JAEYRR010000374.1 GCA_023435505.1 Bacillota bacterium
CTTTTATGGTGAAAGCCTTTAAGAGTGAAAAATTAATGTTAAATGCGTAAGGAGAAGTTCGTTGAAACCCAGTGATACTATACAAAAATACAATTATAAACTTGAGATTGCCTATGATGGTACCAGATATCAGGGATGGCAGCAGTTAGGTGGAGCTAGCCGTAATAACACCATCCAAGGCATTCTCACGGATCTTTTCACGGAGTATTGTAAGGAGAATATTAACCTCATTGGAGTGGGAAGAACGGATGCTAAGGTACATGCGAAGAGTTATGTCGCTAATTTCCATACAACAAAAAAGCTGGATGAGAAAATAATCCTACAGTGGAATAAAAGTCTTCCACCGGACCTGCAGATTTTATCCCTTAAGAGGGTGTCTGAGACATTTCATAGCCGATATAGTGCCATAGGAAAACAGTATCAGTATCAGATATACTGTATGGATAAAGTGCCTCCATTTATTCGAAATCACTGTCTTTCTTTAGAGGAATCTCTGGATATTAAGGCAATGGAAGAAGCGGCAAAGATATTGATAGGGAGACACGATTTCGCAGGATTTGCTTCGCAGATGAGTGATGGAAGGTCAACGGTAAAAACCGTTACAGACATACAGATTATGAAGCAAGGGCATCTAGTTACCATTGTTTATGAGGGAGATGGATTTTTATATCACATGCTTCGAATTGTAACAGGGACTCTAATTGAAGTTGGTCTTCACAAGAGGACTGCAGATAGCCTAAAAGAAATCCTAAAGACTGGAAATAGGAGTCTTGCAGGACCTACTGTAGATGGGAAAGGGCTCTGCTTGACAAAAATCTACTATAAAAATATATGATACGACTATAATGGTTTAAAAATTCTCATAAATGGATTTTCATGGTATACTAAAAAAGGTATTTGAGATGTTAACATTTTACTCATTTACCTTTTTATTTACGTTATGGAAGTTGTTTCTCTATTACATACATATACCAACTGTCAGCATTCAGCTGAAAACTCCGTTTACATACAGTGACTTTTAATAAGTGAAATATTATGAATTACATTGTCAGAATGTATAAATTTCTCAATTATACGAACAATATAATTATAGCGCACTGTATATGATAAATGTTAAATGGAGGAAACATTATGATGGCAACTGGTATTGTAAGAAGAATAGATGACTTGGGACGTGTTGTTATTCCAAAAGAAATTCGTAGAACCTTAAGAATTCGCGAGGGAGATCCTCTTGAGATATTTACTGACCGTGAAGGTGAAATTATTCTTAAAAAGTATTCTCCTATTGGTGAATTAAGTCAATTTGCAAAGCAATATGCGGACTCCTTAGCCCAGACAACTGGTCATATAGTATGCATTGCAGATCGTGACTCCCTAATTGCTGTAGCAGGTACCACAAAGAAGGATCTTGTTTCCAAAGGTATCAGTAAGGAGCTTGAGGAGGCAATCAATCAAAGGGAAAACGTTATGTGTTCTTCAGATGATAAGAGTTATAAGAAGATTACCAATGATGAAGAAGAATATAAATATCAGGTTATCAGTCCAATCATCAGTGAAGGTGATGCCATTGGAGCAGTAATTATCTTAACAAAGGATCCTAAGGTGAAATTTGGCGATGTGGAAATGAAACTTGCACATGCAGCTGCAGGTTTCTTAGGACGTCAGTTAGAGCAATAGAATATGCAAAAGTGAAAGATGCTTCTTATGTGGAGCATCTTTTTTTTATGCTTAATAAGTTAATAAAAAAGTTAACAAAGTTATTATGAGCAATTGAGATTGTATTGTTTAACTATAATGAAAATGTAAAATATTTACAATTTGTATTGAAAACGAGATATTAGAATGCTATCTTACTATAGACAGATATATGTTTTTCAGGGTGTAAAGTATACTAGAATGAGTATCATCCTAAGAAGAAGTTATCAGTATGCAAAAGGACAAATAAAAGACTAATTAAATGTGTGAAGAAGGACAAGGGGGCAGACAATTATGAATTATTGTGCTACCAAACGAGAGAAGAGAGCTAAACCACACAAACGGAAGAAAAGAATTTTATTTGCCTTATCACTGCTTGCAATCTTTATATCCGCTACAGTTATTCAGAATTCGTCAAGGTATGATAGCTTGGCTCAGGATGATAACAATGCGGGAAGTGCAGGGCAGATTATCAATGAAGACCAGCAGTGGAAAGTGGAATTGTCAAGCTTACAGCTAAAAGGCGATGGTTCTGGGGAAGATGTCTTGACAATTGCTAAATCACAGATTGGATATGAACAAAGTGTAGTAAGTAGCAGTTCTGATGAAAGTAATCTGGATACCAAGTATTATAATCGATATGGAGCAGAGTTCAATCGCTCATATGAAGAATGGAATACAGCATTTATGGCCTTTTGCCTGCAATATGCGAATGTTAATGAGGAAGCATTTCCGGTAGATTTGGATTGTGCGAACTGGATGACAGCATTGCAGGACAAGGGTCTTTTTTATGAGCAAAATAATCATGATACAGCAATTGGAGAGTTGGTGATCTTTAATAAGAATGGGGAGAAACCAAAGCCTTTTGTAGGCATCGTAGAGAATATTGGTGAAGAAAATGACAATGGATGTGTTTTGGAATTGATTGTCGGTGATGTTGATGGCATGGTACAAGAAATAACCTGCAATGCAAAAGAGGTTTTGGGTTATGGAGTGATACCTGCTACGAAGGAGCTGACAGAAGGACAAGCTTCTAAAACGGATGATGTAACTCAATCCGAAGAAGAACTGGCCGTGCAGTCAGAGGAGCCAGACGTGCAGTCAGAGGAACCAACGGTGCAGTCAGCAG
>JAEYRR010000066.1 GCA_023435505.1 Bacillota bacterium
ATGTATTTATATGGTAATTCTAACACAGATAAAAATTGAATACAACATTAAGAGACAGTTCCTCCAAATTATGACTCGTACATCACCAAAACAATACATTTACCATAGAATTTTGTAATATATTATCAAAAAATAGGGTGTAACCACATTTGAGGTTACACCCTATTTTTATCTATATCCATTTATACTAGTTCTTCTTCATATACCACACCGTCGACAATATTGACTGTTCTTCTCGCCGCCTTGGAAACATTCATGTCATGGGTAATCATCACTATGGTGTTACCAATATCATTGAGCTTTTGAAACAACTTCAATACTTCCTTCCCACTGGAGGAATCCAAAGCCCCCGTTGGCTCATCCGCTAAAAGAATCGACGGTTTACTGATGAGGGCGCGGGCAATTGCAACTCTCTGCTGCTGCCCACCTGATAACTCGGAAGGTTTGTGATGGATTCTGTCAGCAAGCCCAATAAACTCAATCGTTTCCATACACTCCTCTACAGCTTCCTTATGGCTCATACCACGGATAATCAGTGGCAATATGATATTCTGCAGGACCGTATAAGTAGGAATTAGATGATATTTCTGGAATACGAAACCAATCTCCTTATTACGGATGTCATAAAGCTGATTCTCCCTTGCCTCATGAATCGCTATTCCATCTAGAAAATAGGTTCCACTGTTCATCGTATCCATACAACCAATCAGATTCATCAGGGTAGATTTACCGGAGCCGGATGGACCTAGAATTGCCAGAAATTCACCTCTTTCTACTGTCAACGACACATCTTTTAAGACATGCAGCTCATTTTCGCCCATGGTGTAAATTTTATTGACGCCTTCCATTTGTATTATCTTGTCCATACGATTCTCCTAACCTACAATCCATATTTGTAATATCACATCATTGCCTTTATCATCTTTTTCGACTAATAACTTCACATAATCGCCTGCTGCCAGTCTTGAAAATGTGGTGACTGCACCAAGCTGGGTAGTGACACTGGTCCTTACTGGAATCATATACTCTGCCTTTTCCCCGGTGAGGTTATAAGTGGTGACAGTTGTTGATTCCTTGGAGGAATCCGAAGAATCGGAGGAACTAGAGCTATCGTCATTCCCAGTTGTATTATCTGGCATCTGTCCACCTGGAAAAACTCCATCTGGCATCTGTCCTCCTGGAAATTCTCCATCTGGCATTTGTCCTCCTGGAAATTCTCCATCTGGCATCTGTCCACCTGGTGCTCCTGGAAAACTATCTGTGCCTGATGTTGTTGTTATATAACTTTGTTTTGTTACTCCCGAATTCTGTTTCACAGAGGCACCGGAATTCACATCTGAACCGCCAGTTTGGGAACCCTTGTCGAAACTTCCATAATTACTGCTTCCCTGATTACCTCTGTTAGGCCTTACTCCTGAGGTTCCACCCTTCCCATTAGTCCGCTCCTGGGTTACTGCCTCTGCGATTGCAAGATTCATATTATTTCCTGCAATAGATGTTATCTGGCCATACACATAGGACTGATTTTTACCCAAGGTCTCCTCGGAGGCACTATCTTTATTCATCCAAAACAGAACTCCTGTGACTCCACCCCCGATAACAAGAAGGAGGACTGCTATTAAAATGATTGTTTTTTTCTTCATCCTATCACTCCTCATTTAATGCTTCTACCGGCACAAGCTTTGATGCCTTAAGAGCTGGATAAAATCCAAATATGGTTCCCGTAATAATAGCAAAGACCAAGGCAATTGCAATTCCGCTACTGCTAAGAACCACTGTCATACTAAAATGCTCCACAATCGGGGTGATGACATAGCTTAGAAGTATTCCAATAATCCCACCAACTACACTTATGACACAGGATTCAAATAAGAATTCCAACAATATATATTTTTTTGAACAGCCCATTGCCTTTAGAATGCCGATTTCTTTCGTCCTCTCTTTTACAGAAACAAAGAGTACATTCATAATACCGATTCCGCCGACAATAAATACGATGATAGCCATTGCAAGAAGTAACATGGTAAGTGTCTTATTAGAAGCATTTGCTGCTTCCATCTTACTCCCAGCATCAGATATCGTAAATTCAGAGTTAGGATAGGACTCTGCAAGGATTGTTTGAATGTCTTCCTTAATAGCATCCACTTTCCCAAGGTCGGAGGCTATTAAGGTAATAGTAGGGCTGATGGAAGAAGCCAAGTATTTGGTCCCTGTAGCGTACGGAATAAATACCGTTTCATCAGGACTGATACCAGAGGATACTGAACCCATGGAAGACAGAATGCCATTTACTACATAAGGTCTACTATCAATGTAGATGGTCTCTGCATAAGCAGACTCTGCACTACCAAAGATCTCCGTAGCTACGTCATACCCTAGAACACATACCTTTTCTTTGTTTTGCTCATTTCCATCTGTAATAAAATCTCCTACATACATGGTCGTATTGCTCATTTGCTGGTAGTTACTAAGTACACCTGCTATGGAGTAGGATGTCGCTTCCTCTAATTCTCCGCCTTCTATATCCTGTTTTGTTGTATAGGAGATTGAAGCATCTTCAATCCCTGGAATAAAGGTCTTTAGATCATCCATATCATCCATGGTCAGTGTTACATTCCGACGGTTGATTCTATCATTTGAAGAGCCCTGACCAAAGGAACCGAAGCCAGGGAATCCACCCATACTACCCATATTAGGCATACTTCCCATATTAGGCATACTTCCCGAATTGCCGAAAGGAGCAGTTGGCCCTGACTGAGAGGAGCTACCCCTATTAGAATTCATATCAAATTGTGCCCTATCACTACTTTGTCCTTTTGAACTGTTTCCATTGCCATAGGAGATGTCGATTGCCCCTGCATTAAGGTTTTTGAACTGCTCCGCAACATCCTGTTCGCCACCTTTTCCAATGGCAATTACCATGACGATAGTCGCTGCTCCTACAATAATACCGATGGAGGTAAGAACAACTTTAAATTTATTCTGAATCAGGTTCAGCTTAACTAAACGTAATAATTCCGACATCCTCATTAGTTGTTCACCTTACTTTCAATTAATACTGTCTCACCTTCTGCTACTCCACTCTTTACCTCCACATTCTCACCGTTGGAGAAACCAGTTGTAACTTCTGTCTTGGTAACTGTGCCATCCTCCTTCTTCACATTGACATAGGATTTTACTCCTTCCGCTATAATTGCTTTGTTGGATACATAAAGTACATCCTTTACCTCCTTGGAAATGAAGGTAATACTGGCTGTCATTCCGGTCAGTACTTTATCCGGCATGGAAGATAAGAGGATGGTAACAGGATAACTGACAGCAGAACTGGTCGTAACTGCACTGTCAATTGCTGATACTGTTCCTTTATACATCTTCTCACTATCAGAGACAAATTTTACATTTACTACATCCCCTAGATTAACTGCTGCAATATCATCCTGAGTCACATTGACACTTACTGTTACTGATGTAATATCTGCAAACTGTGCAATAGCAGTAGAGGTTGAAAGAACATCACCTTCCGCATATCCGATGGCAGCAATAGATCCTTCATACGTAGAATGAATGATGTTATCATCACCCACAAGTGCCTCAAAGTCACTAAGCTTTTCTTTCGCTTCTTCTAATGTATCCTCTGC
>JAEYRR010000200.1 GCA_023435505.1 Bacillota bacterium
ATATTAGAGAGTCCTACCATAATTAATCTTCAGAATAGATACTCCATTTTGTATGCTCTTAAGGAAAAGCTGGACCGAATAGAACATCTGGTTCTTAATATACGAGTTGGCGGCAATGATCTATGCCATATGTTTGGATTTCGTCGTCATAGTACAGAATCTATACATAATATACTTCCCGTTGCTCACATATTTTCTGATATTATCACCGTATATGGTATGGACTATGTCATATCAGGTCCGGTTTGGGAATATTACAGTGGGGAGCAATGGAAGAATGGTTTAATGCAGGAATTACAAGGGGACAAACTATGCGGTTTTATTGGGAAAACTGTTATACACCCTAATCAGATTCCGGTTGTTAACAATGCCTACAAAGTATCTTTACAGGACTTTGAAGATGCAAAGACGGTGCTCAATTGGGATGTCAGCTCACATTCTCTAGTGGCTGGTAATACAAGCAAGGAACGAATGAATGAGTATAAAACCCATTACAACTGGGCACAGAAAATATTATTTTTAGCAGAAATTTATGGAATACAAGAAAAAAATGTCTTCGCCTCTTGTCTATAGAGGGGAAGACATTTTTATATTATAGATTCTCTATGTATCTGCTAGATTCTTTATGATTCCGCAAGCCTTATAATGTTCCAGTGGATAGTATTCGATGGGAACCTTCTTTTCTTGGGCTAATCGGACGATATGGGCTAGCGCAGGATCATCCTTATGGAACTTGCTGATTAACACCTTCCATGGGACCCTACGAAGAAGTACTCTTGTGGTCTCACCAATTCCCGGTTTTATATAATTAATATCGCGTATCATGAATTCTCTTTCAATCCTTCTTACTTCATCTATCCCAAATCCAGGGATATCCTTCTCCTGTTCTTGAGGCCCCATTTCAAACTGCTTCTCAATAGCTTCTATAAATTGATACGACAGATCTGCATCCTCTAGCTCTTGATAATAAACTGCTCCATGAAAGTCGTCCTGCCCTATTATATCATCTCTTAAAAAGGTGCGGCTTACCAAACCTGATACGGTTGAATTCAAGCAGGAGCTTGGAATCAAGATATCCTCATGGGTTCCACAAAGCTCCGTTACATTAGCCGGATCTGCCACCACTGCAATCTCAGTAGAGACTCCCTTATAACAAGCAACGTCCTTCTTTAATTCTTTAAGAATGGCACCCTTACCAATCCAGCCATCAACAAATAAAAGCTGCTGTGCTTGATACCTATTAAGGAGGTATTTCATGGCATTACTATCAATTCCTTTTCCTCTGATAATAGAAATGGAGTAATGCTCTACGTCTATGCCGAACTTCTTACTGATATAGTGTTTTAAGAGTATACCGATAGGAATCCCTGCCCGAGCAAGAGATACTAATACAACTGATTTTCCTCTTTGCTGTATGATTTTATCTGCCAACACTCCAATCGCAAGAGCTGTAGGCTTTGCGTATTGTTGTAAGACCTCCTCATATATCTCCATATATCTCTGACTGGGTTCATACTCAATGGGTAGCATCTCACAGTAGTGCTTTCCCCCTTGTATTAGACGTTCTCTCTCCTCTGTGGGTTGGGGTTTGACTAGGCCTGTTATGTCCTTTAGTAATAACGTTACATCTTCTGCAGCATATGAACTTCTCATGATTCACACCACCTAAATACAGTAATCTTATCATTTCCCACGGAATGTAGTGCCTGCATCAATGTTTTAATCCCCACTAGGGAATCATCTTTAGCATCCGTAATAATAAGGACCAAATCGTACTTCATCAAATCATAGATGTAAGTCTTTCTGGATTCCTCATATAAGCTTGTCAGCTCAAACCTTTGGTGAAGAGGATACTCTTTTTCTAAGCTTACAGCAATGGGGCTTCTCGTAGTCGCATGAAATCTAACGATTTTGCCCATTTTTTCAATCTCTTCCGCCACAGACAAGGCCGGATACATAAATTCCTCTGTGCCAGTAACAAGCACGGTTTGAGTTAAGTCCATACTGATATGTTCTCTTACCTGCTCCCACAGACTGTGACATGCACGACTATACTCTAAACCATGGACACATCTTCTGGCATCCATATGGCCTGGTAGTCTAATCGTATTTATGAGTAAATTGGCTTCTGACGGCAGCATTATTTCATATCGTCCATCCCCCTGATACCTTTCTGCCGTATTTGTATAGGAACTATGGTCTGTCTTTATGAGATAATGAAGATTGATTCCACGATCACTATAGCTTTTAAAAGCCTCCTGATCCATCCCATTCAAAATAGACGCCACAGAAAACTTCACCCGCCCAGGATATCGTTTCTCTATAATATCTATAATTTTTAAGATGGTTGCACCTGTTGTAACCTCATCCTCAATAAATACTATTCTCTGGACGTGGCTGATTACCCTATCTATATCCTCTCTCACTAGCTTCTGCTCTGTAGCATGGCTATGAGACTCGGTAAAATACAGGTAATCCACCCCTTCTATCATTTCTCTTGTTGTCTGTATGTACTCTGTACCAAGGTCTACGGCAATCCTTGCTCCAATAGCTGTTGCCGTTTCTGCAAACCCTATTAAAAGAAGTTTTTCCCCTTTATAAGCACTTTCTACAACACCTCCCAGTGCATCAAACATGGTAAGTGCTTCATGAGGGCTTACAGGGATATGTTTTCCCTGTAGCCTGTTAATAACCAAGTATTTTCTCTTAGTATTGTTTTCCCTCTTTGCAATTCTTACAACTTCTGTGTCTTTATACATATCCACCGCCTCCTAAAGTTAGCGTAGTCTTCTTCCCTCATATCTTACTCTTGTCTCCAGATAGTACATCACGGCTTCATATTGGTCCATAATGTCCCCTTCCTGAAGGGTATAATCCAGAGAGATTGCAATGGTTTGCAGTATTTGCGGATTCAGACGTTTCTTCATAGACGATAGAACCGTTATCTTCTCTTCAAAAGATTCTGCCTCTAAAAACCTCATCAAATCAGGATTTACAGTTTCCTCTTGTCTTACCGGCTGCTGTGAGTCAGAAACAGCAGGAGCTTTCCTCTCCAGCCGTTTCTCCTCTATCTCTTCCTGAAGTACAAATTCCACTTGCTCAAAGCGATACTTCTGCTGCACCTCTGGGTATTTGATATGGTCAACCTCACTGACAAACATCTCATAAGGTCTTACATACACCTTATAATTTCCGTATAGAGCCTGGTATACCACCATCTGCTCCCTTGTTTCACTGTGTGTAGCTACAGTAACAATTTGATACAACTTATTTTTAAAATGTCGATAAAATTGCCCCGCCTTAACTTCTCGATCCATTGTACTCACCTCTGTCATTCTTAGTCTATTGACTCACCAGAATCTTCTTCCGTCACATAGTACTCTTCATAATAATCCAAAATATACTCCCAGATTTCATCCCTACCCTGCTTTGTAATACTGGAATATGGGATAATTGGAGTTCCCTCCACTACATTTAATCCTGTCTTAAGCATCTTTATATGCTTCTGCAGCTGGCTGCGGTTGATCTTGTCCATTTTCGTAGCAATGACAATGGGATTATAACCATGATGCACGATCCACTCATACATATTACGGTCGTTCGCAGACGGCTCATGACGAATATCTATTAAAAGAAAGACAATTCTAAGC
>JAEYRR010000209.1 GCA_023435505.1 Bacillota bacterium
AAAGAAGAAGTTATCCACTAAGGAATATCGATTGTCCGGTATTTTTGAGGTATGCTCTATTGAGGATTATACAGGTTATAATAGATATCCTGCAGTTACAAAGGATGGTAATGCAGAGAACATTGAATATGAGCCACCCACTGTATTTTTATCGAAAGAGGAACGGAATCTATTTCCTCAGAACATGGTAACAAGTTTTATTCAGACAGATGCGGACGCAGATGAGGTGACAGCTTCCATAAAAGAGAGTGGTCTTGAGAACTATAAGTATTCGGGCCCTACTAATCAAAGAGCGTTTGCCTATAGTCACATTGTTGGAGGAATTGGGTCGGCATTTGGAGATGAAGATAATCCAGGTGCAATGCCCACTATATCAAACATAGGTGAATTTTTATTAAATAACAAGGAAGTTAAGGATTTCTATTCATTCATTCTTATCCCATTATTTTCTCTACTAGTCCTTATTGTTGTAATCGTCTCCATCTATAGTTTAGTAAGGAATCTTCTTTTAGATCGTGGGGAGCAAATTGCAATATTACGAAGCCTTGGAATGACAAGGATTTCTAGTGTGATTTACCTATTTATTGAGTTATTACTACTATCGGCTATGTTTATTTTGATTGGATTAGCAGTAGGTACTGGGTTACATTATGGAATGGTTGTATCGGTAAATACACTTCTAGACCTAAAGATACCACTAGGGCTAGCAGTTAGTGAATATGTGGCAGTTGTTACGACTTCTCCATATTTCTACTCCTTTGCTGTGATATTCTTTAGCTGTGTTATTGCATTACTTTTACCATTAATGAAAATGATGAAACTGACACCAATCGCTATTTTTCAAAAACGATTATTTATTAATAAAAGCCATCGCAAACATCATTATATGACATTCCAAAAACGAAGTTGGAGAAAGGTACTTACTAAAAATCTTAAATTTAAGGATGTACCTGTAATGATTATTACTATAATTGTGATGTCAGCTGCTTTTTTTGGATATAACTATTTTAGGGTACATACAGATAGTGAAAATGCAGGATATCAATATTTGCTTGAGCAGGATGGTATGATGAATTGGGATTATGTCGCCACAAGGTCATCCAATATACAAGAGTATGAGTATCATATTGAAAATCACCATGAGTCTGCCAATTCTACTATCATCTCGTAGCGTAGATGAGGAATATATCGGAGAACTTATGGAGCAGCTTGGAATCACAGACCGAGCAAAGCATATGCCTTCCCAGTTAAGTGGTGGTCAACAACAGCGAGTAGCAATTGCAAGAGCCCTAGCGAACAATCCGTCTATCATCCTATGTGACGAGCCAACTGGAAATCTAGATCATAAAACCAGTGAGGAAGTAATGCAGTTACTTCACCACATGCATAAAAAATACAATAAAACCTGTCTCGTAGTAACCCATGATGCCAATGTGGCCAGTGGTGCAGACTACATCCTAACCATAGAAGACGGCTGTATTGTAGAGAAATAGGATAAATATGAGTCAAAACGGCAACATCTCTTTGTTGACCGCTTTGGCTCTTTTTAATTGAAGTTGCAGAACATGGAATATGTTGACAAAATAGAACATTAGAAGTAATATATGGTTATAAAACAACATAAAAACACATATAATTCGTTTCACGAAATGGCAAACCACTTGAAAAAGTGGGACGCAAAGCTATAGGGCCTGTAAAATGGCAGCCAGTTTCCGAATGGGGGGATTTTTTTATTATTCACCAATTTAGAAGAGATATAGAAGGTTTAAATAAAACAAAGTAGTGTAATATGTTACACTAACCAATGCGATTGGGAGGGTATAAAATGAAAAAATATGTGATTGGAATTGTAACCCTGTTTTTACTAATACTAACTTTACCATTTCAGGTTCAGGCAAGCGAAAATACAGGATATAACTATTCTACAAACGTTGATACTTGGGTAAATTATGCGGCAAGTAAGTTTGCGGGTGGGACTGGCTCGAGTAAGAATCCATATCAGATTTCGAATGCTAGTGAACTTGCACTTATGGCTAAATTAGTCAATGATACATCGACAAGCAAGGCATATAGTAGAGCGTACTATGTTCTTAAGAACAATATTGACTTAAGTCAACATATATGGATGCCTATTGGAAATGGTACGATGTATGAAGATTCTTCCATAAGCAGTGATAATAATTTCTTTTATGGAACATTTGATGGGGACAATTATACGATATCCGGTATGAATATTAATACGAATCTTGGCCTTTATTATTATGGTCTGTTTGGTGGAATTATTGGATATATAAAAAATGTGATTTTAAAAAATGCTAGGATAAATTTTACTGATGAACGTGTAGGATGGCAACTCGATAATGGAATGGGTTCTATCATCTATGTGGGAGGGTTAGCCGGTATATGTAATACATTTAATGCTAATCATCTTCAGAAAATCGAACATTGTGTGATTGAAGCCAGTATAACAGTTAATACCACGATGTCACTATCGATTGGTTTAGTTTCAGGAGAATTTAATTATTATGATGCGACAAACATTAAAGCATCGGGGTCTATAAATGGAAATACTGCCAGAGCTCTTTGGATCGGTGGATTTACTGGGTCTATTAATAATTATACTACAATTTCTGAGTGTAGTGTCGATGCCCAGATTTATGGAAAAAATAATGGCTACATAAAGGAATTTCCAGAGTTAGAGTCACAAGGATTTAGATATGTTAATTATGTAGGTGGTTTTGTGGGCTGTGGAGGAAGAGCAAACTCTACAATAAGTATAACAGACTGTTATGCTTCTGGGATGGTAACGTCAGAATGCGATAACGGTGCTGATGTAGGTGGCTTTGCAGGTGTTATAGAAATTGTGCACGATAAAGCCATATATAAGAACCTATATACTACAGTAAAGATAGTAAGTAACAATCCATCTCACGAGGCAGATAATTCATATGTTTTTGCAAATGGAATATTAAGTAACAATATAAAAAAATATGCTACTGACTGGGAGGTTACTAATCTTTGCTATTGTGAAAATGATAAAATTAAAGTTATTGGAGAAGATATCAATGGCAATATAGCAATCGTTAAGGAACATGATACAAAGGCCCAATATATAGATAAGATATTTAAGGATAATTTGAAGTTTAATCCGACTATATGGAGCTTTAGTACGAATAAGTATCCTACATTAAAGATTGATAAGCCTGGATTTAAAATTGATACTAACAAAACAATTACTGCTGGGGAAAAGACAAAGATCTCTCTAAGCTATTGGAATATGGATGCGGAACCTATTGTAAAATGGTCTGTTGAGGATAAAACAGTTGCCATTATTGATAAACAGGGGAATGTTACTGCTATTTCTAAGGGAACCACAAAAGTATATGCAACAACCAATATAGGTATATTTACTTGTATCATTAATGTTTTAGAGAAGGATACCAAAAAAACGGACACTTCAACTAATAATAATGATAAAAAGAAGAATTATCTAACGGTAGCCTCTTCATTTACTAAATTATTAGGTACGAAATCTTTCAAACTTAATGCGAAATCTAATACAAAGATAACCTATTCTTCTAGTGATCGTAAAGTAGCCGTTGTAAGCTCTAAGGGTATTGTAACAGTTAAAGGTATTGGATATTGTATTATTAAGTGTAAGTCTAAAGGTTGCAGTAAGAGTGTTCTTATTTACATTAAACCTAAAACCAGCACACTCACCTATTACAAATCCTTAAAGAAGCAGAATATCACAGTCAAATGGAAATCTACTAAATCAGTAACAGGTTATCAAATTCAATATAGTTTAGACAAAAAGTTTAAAAATACATCCAAAATAATTACGGTTAAGGGAAGTAAAAATGCTAACAAGACTTTATCGAAACTCAAAAGAAAAGCAACATACTATATAAGAGTGAGAAGCTATGTAAAATCTAATGGGAAGATTATTTACAGCTCATGGAGCCAGTCAAAGAAAGCAAAAGCATTGTAATTGAGAAGATGTAAAAAAAGGGAGTGTTGCTTGCAACACTCCCTTTCGTTTTTAATAATTAATTTCCTTTACTGATTCCTCATCATCATAGATAGCAGGATCAGGAATATGGATTCGAATCTTATCAATACGGTTCATGTCCACACTTTCTACAGTGTAGGTTACGTTATTCGTATCGGTAATCGATTCTCCTTCATCAGGCAGATGATCTAGTAGGTTGATGACATGACCACCGATAGAGTCATATTCTTCAGCAACAATACCTAATTCAAGAATCTCGTTAATATCATCTATTTTGGTTGATCCGTCTACGATATATTCATTATCGTTTATAGCATTGATTTCGTCTTCTTCATCGCCATCATATTCATCTCGAATTTCACCGACGATCTCTTCAATCAGATCTTCTAATGTAATGATACCTGCAGTAGAACCATATTCATCCATTACCACAGCCATAGCAACATGTTCCTGCTTCATTTCGGAAAGAAGCTCAGAGGTGTGCTTAAATTCATAGGTAATGAAAGGTTCTCTCATTAAGTCTTTTATATGAAAGTTAGATTTTTCTCCTTGATAGAAGAACACATCCTTAAGATTTATAATACCTAAAATGTTATCTCTAGTATCCGCATAAACCGGTAAACGTGAGAACATATTCTCAGCAAACAATTCTACTAGTTCGTCGTAGCTTAGGTCAATCTGAGCAAATTCGACTTCAGTACGGGGAACCATAACATCCCTTGCAATGGAATCTCCAAAATCCACCACGTTTGTAATCATTTTACGTTCTTCACTCTCAATAACGCCTTCCTCATGGCTCACATCTAATATAGTCCTAAGTTCATTTTCCGTAATCTGTTGAGGTCTCTTGTTAGGATTTACTCTAAAAAGAAGAAGAATCCCAATAGATAGCTTATTGATAACAAAAATAAGTGGCGTAAACAACTTAGTCATATAATAGATTAATTTTCCATAACGTAAGGACAGGGATTCAGCATTAATTGTTGCTAGAGTCTTTGGAGTAATTTCTCCAAATATCAGGATGATAAGAGTAATTAAACCAGTGGCAATACCAATTGCTAGGCTGACTTCAATCTTTAATCCACTTTTATTTGCCAGGTTAGTGGCCAATGTAGTGGCAATAGAGGAAGCAGTCAGGTTTACTATGTTATTGCCGATTAAGATTGCACTTAACATCTTAGCAGGATCTTCAATCAATTTGCTTACTGTGATTGCGCGTTTATCGCCTTCTTCTGCCAGAGATCGTATACGAAGCTTATTAACTGTCGTAAGAGAAGTCTCGGCGGATGAGAAGAAGCCGGATAACAGAATGAGAATAAATAAAATAATTAATTGCGTGACACTCGGGTCCAAAATACCATCTCCTATAAATATATATTCTTATTATGTACTTTAATGATTAGCTTAATAACGCCCTGGCAACCAAAACATTTTGTCCTGATTGCCAAAGCACCTAATTGAATCTATACATAATACATTATTGTAACCTAATATGACGTTTCTTGTCAAGGTTGCCTAGTCATTGTCATCGTCAGTTACCATATTCATAACCTGACGTTTTCTTGCAAGCTCGTCATTGTCAAGATAGTCATCGTAGGATGAAATCTTATCGATTAAACCATTTGGAGTAATCTCCATAATACGATTTGCTATGGTTTGTACGAACTGATGATCCTGGGACGTGAAAAGAACTACGCCAGGGAATTTGATTACGCCGTTGTTTAAGGCAGTAATGGATTCCATGTCCAAATGGTTGGTAGGTTCATCCATGATTAAGACATTAGAGCCTAATATCATCATTTTTGATAACATTACACGAACTTTTTCACCACCGGATAATACATTAACTTTTTTGGAACCTTCTTCGCCAGCAAATAACATACGTCCCATGAAGCCACGTACATAGGTGACATCCTTTTCAGGAGAATATGGCATCAGCCAATCTACGATAGTGTCATCACAGTCAAAGTACTTCGTGTTGTCTTTAGGGAAATAGGACTGGGAAGTTGTTATGCCCCATCTATAGTTTCCTTCATCTGGTTCCATCTCACCTGCTAAAATCTTAAATAAAGTAGTAGTAGCTAATGTGTTAGGCCCAACAAAGGCAATCTTGTCGTCATGATTAACAATAAAAGAAATATTATCGAGAACCTTAACTCCATCAATGGTTTTAGAAAGATTCGTTACCGTTAACACCTCATTACCAATTTCACGGGTTGGCTGGAAGTTAATGTATGGGTATTTACGGCTAGATGGACGGATGTCATCTAATTCGATTTTCTCTAATGCTTTCTTTCTGGAAGTAGCCTGTTTGGATTTGGAAGCGTTGGCAGAGAAACGCTGGATAAATTCCTGTAACTCCTTAATCTTTTCTTCCTTCTTCTTGTTGGCTTCCTTCATCTGTTTTACCATTAACTGGCTAGATTCATACCAGAAGTCATAGTTACCAGCATAAAGCTGAATCTTCGCATAGTCAATATCTGCAATGTGAGTACAAACCTTATTTAAGAAATAACGGTCATGGGATACCACGATTACGGTATTTTCAAAGTTGATTAAGAATTCCTCTAACCAACGGATTGCTTCCATATCCAAATGGTTGGTAGGCTCGTCAAGTAAGAGAACATCTGGGTTACCAAACAGTGCCTGTGCCAGTAAGACTTTAATCTTCTGGGAACCATTTAATTCATTCATTTTTTTGTAGTGAAGTTCTGTTTCGATACCAAGACCATTAAGCAGGGTAGCAGCATCGCTTTCAGCTTCCCAACCATTCATGGTTGCGAATTCACCTTCTAATTCAGAAGCACGAATACCATCTTCCTCAGTAAAGTCTTCTTTCGCGTAAATGGCATCTTTTTCTTGCATTATATCATACAGACGTTGGTTTCCCATGATTACTGTAGAAAGAACGTCATATTGATCGTATTTAAAGTGGTCCTGTTGCAGGAAAGAAAGACGCTGACCAGGAG
>JAEYRR010000257.1 GCA_023435505.1 Bacillota bacterium
CCATAAAAGAAGTTAAAGATTATTTTGAACGAGAGCTAGCAAAACAGCTGAATCTGACCCGTGTGTCCGCACCTTTATTTGTAAGACCGGAATCAGGTCTCAATGATAATTTAAATGGTGTAGAACGTCCTGTTGCCTTTGGTATCAAGGAACAGAATGATGCAGAGGTAGAGATTGTACATTCCTTAGCCAAATGGAAACGTCAGGCTTTAAAGAGATATGGGTTTCATAAAGGAGAAGGTCTTTATACAGATATGAACGCGATTCGTCGTGATGAAGACACAGATAATATACACTCAATTTTTGTTGACCAGTGGGATTGGGAGAAAGTGATTGACAAAGCAGATCGCAATCTGGACACTTTACAGGAAGTGGTAAAAAAAGTTTATTTAGCATTAAAGAATACAGAGATGTATATTTCGGAAAAATATGATTACATAACTCCTGTTTTACCAGAGGAGTTTTCTTTTGTTACAACTCAGGAATTAGAGGATACTTATCCAAATCTAACTCCAAAAGAAAGAGAAACCGAGATTGCGAAGCTTAAGAGGGCTGTTTTTATAATGCAGATCGGTGGGGCTATGGCTTCCGGTGAGAAGCACGATGGCAGAGCACCTGACTATGATGATTGGTCTTTAAATGGAGATATCCTTGTCTATTATCCTATTTTAGATATGGGCTTAGAGTTATCTTCCATGGGAATTCGTGTAGATGAAGACTCTCTGTTAACCCAGCTTGAGATTGCAGGCTGTATGGATCGTCTTACAATGCCATTTCAAAAAGCAATTGCAGAGAAGGAACTGCCATATACGATTGGTGGTGGTATCGGACAGTCTAGAATCTGTATGTTTTTCCTTAGAAAAGCGCATATCGGAGAGGTTCAGGCATCTGTCTGGCCGGATGCTGTATTAGAGGATGCAGAAAAGAGAGAATTACCTTTATTATAATAAACAAATGAGATAAGGTGTAAGGAATGCATATATATTTAATTAGACACGGAAGACAAGATACTATTTTATGTAATGATGATGTAGGACTTGCCAAAGAGGGTAGAGAGCAGGCCAGAATCCTTGGACAACGGATGATAAATTATGGAGTAGATGCGCTCTATGCAAGCACCTTAATAAGGGCAAAGGAAACTGCCCAGATTATTAAGGAGGAACTTATAAAGGCTGGAAAGTTTACAAAGGAACAGCCAATCGAGCTTAGAAGGGATCTAAGGGAGATTGATTTTGGAACTTTGGAAGGGTATAAGAATGAAGAGATTCCTATATTGTTTAAGGACTTTGTAAAGAGACGAGACGATATGACGGAGGATCTTGCTTTCCCAGAAGGGGAATGTGGACAGCAGGTTTGGGAACGCTCCATAAAAGTCTTACAGGAAATAGTAGAGAGTAAATATAAAAAAGTGGCAGTGGTCACCCATGGTGGTGTGATTAGATCGTTATTAAGCGGTATCCTTGGGATGGATCAGGCCAATAAATTATTGTTCTGTAAAGACCTTGAAAATTGTAGTATTACAGAGTTATATTATAGACAAGACAGAAACCGCTTATATGTGGAGCGGATAAATGACTATGCTCATATTGAAAATAGTCCCCATTTATTAAGAGATGGCTGGATATAGGAAGGAATATACATGTATCAACTAGTGTTAGCATCGAATTCTCCAAGACGTAAAGAAATACTTAAGCAGGTGGGAATGCAATTTGAGGTTTGTCCCAGTGAAGTGGACGAGGTAATTACGAAAATAAAGCCGGCAGAGGTTGTTTTGGAACTGTCGCTTCAGAAAGCAAACGATGTTGCTGACAGATTAAAAGAGCAGTCTCCTATAGAGGGTACCGTGTTAGTTATAGGGGCAGATACTGTAGTTGCAATGGATGAACAGATACTTGGAAAGCCTAAGAATATCGAGGATGCATCCAATATGCTTTCTATGTTACAAGGGAATACCCATAGCGTATTTACAGGAGTATCTCTGGTGTTTCTTACAAAAGAAGGGCAACGAACCGTGCAATTTTATGAGGAAACCAAGGTAGAGGTATTTCCTATGAGTAAGGAAGAGATTACCGCATATCTTTCCCATAATGAGTATCAAGACAAGGCAGGTGCCTATGGCATTCAAGGTATGTTTGGTGCCTATATTAAGGGGATTCAAGGCGATTATTACAATGTGGTTGGTTTTCCAGTGGCTCGTTTTTTGCAGGTTTTAAAGGATCAGGGTGAAACTGTACTGCTCTAAATAGGACGGTAACAGAATGGTGAGGGGTATGAGACAAGGGAAGAAAAAAGTGGGAATTGTATTTATGTTCCTTGGTTGTATCGAAATGATAGTAGGAGGTATCTTCTTTAGTGTTTATTTGGATAAGGAAGAGAGATGTACCCAGTTAGTAGATGCAGTCGTCATGGATCTAGCGACAAGAGGAGACTATGACGATGATGATAAAAGCTATGCCCCTGTTTTTTTGTATGAGTACGAGAATGCGCTTTATTCAAGTCAGTATGAGATCTATACAAATCCATGTAGTTATGAAATAGGAGATGACGTAGAACTATTCATTGATCCAAATGAACCAGATGATTTTATCATTAAAGGTTCTATATGGATGCAACTGATAGGAGGTATCTTCTTAGGCCTAGGAGTTGTATTTTTAATAATTAGCCTTCTTCTTATTGTATTAGCAAAAAAGACGAAGACTGTGAAGAGGGAATATATCACAGTGAAGGCAGGTACATATAATTTAAATGGTATCATACATCGAGGAAGCGATTTAGACGATTCTAATGGGTTTGTACTAAATGGGACGTATTATAACAGAAATGATCGAATCGATTAAAAGTAAAAAAGGATTAGGCAGCATAGAGGCAACCTAATCCTTTTTTTATTTGTCAATTATTCTACTGTAACACTCTTTGCAAGGTTACGAGGCTGGTCAACGTTAAGTCCACGATGTAGAGCACAGTAGTAAGCAATAAACTGAATGACTACAGCGGTGGCAAATGGAGTAAAGCAGTCATCCATCTTAGGGATGGAGATCTGGAAACTGCATACAGACTCATCTAGTTCCATTTCACCATTTGTTACAAGAATCACCTTAGCTCCTCTAGCACGAACTTCTCTGATATTAGAGATCATTTTGGAGAAGACGTTATTCTGGGTAGCCAGCGCGATTACTGGTACATTTTCAGTAATTAAAGAAATGGTACCATGTTTTAATTCGCCAGCTGCATAAGCTTCCGAGTGAATATAGCTAATCTCCTTTAATTTTAGGGAGCCCTCGCAGGAAAGTGCATAGTCTAATCCACGTCCGATATAGAAAAGATCTTCGGCGGTATCTAGAGAAGCACTGACCATTTCAAGATCCTCTTCGAAATCCAGAACTTCATTAATGGAAGCTATGGCATTTTGCAGACCGGTAATATAATTCTTGGTTTCTTCCTCAGA
>JAEYRR010000261.1 GCA_023435505.1 Bacillota bacterium
TAAGAAGAAAGTAGTAATCCTTGCAGAATCCTGTGAGTGGCCAGAAGAGATTGATCTTAATCGTGCCAAAGAAGCTAAGATCCGTGCGGAGAGAAGGCTAAAAGGTGCAGATGGAGAGATCAATGAGTATCGTGCAGAAGCGGCCCTACGTCGTTCCATTATACGTATCAGTCTGGCAGAAAAATATAGAAAATAGTGAAAACGAAGAAAAGAGCACTACATTTCATAATATAGTGCTCTTTCTTATTCTTAAAATTATTTTGCTGTCACAGAGGTATAAGAACTTGTATTTCCGTAGTCATCATAAACCTGAACAAGAACTTTTGTACCTTTTTTAATTTTCTTTATATTAACCGAAAACTTTCCATTCGAACCAACGGATTTCTTATATGTAACTTTACCAATCTTAATTAACACTTTTGCTTTCTTCTTTGCTGTGCCACTAATTTTCGTAGCATTTGCTTTTACTTGATTTACTTTGGCTTTTGTGATTGCTTGATTACGAACGGTGACTGTTTTCTTAGTTGATTTTATACCCATAGGGCTAATTACGGTTGCTGATACTTTTGTACCTACTTTTAATGTTGGCACTTTTACGGCCCACACACCCTTCGTATTTACCTTACCAGTGTATGTCTTTTTTCCAATCGTAATTGAGACTTTGCTGCCTACCGCAGCTGTTCCACTAATCTGTTTAGAACCTGATTTATAACTTTTTATTACAGGTGCTTTAGGTGGATCAAATTCTGTTATTTTGAAAGGAAGACCATATACATTTTCATAAATATCTACCATACGAATCGTATAGTATCCATTATCGGTGCCAGCTTCTTTGATGCCATATGGAACACCATTTTGGATGATTGGCGCTGCACCCCAAAGTATACTGGTAAATTCCCATCCTGATCCTAAGGTTCCTTTATTTCCTTTTTTGATTTTCATAACATCGGCATCAAGTCCATTAACAGTGATTAAAACTTGTTTATTAGTGGAATCAATTTTCTTTGTCACTTTAATAAATTCTGTATTAAGAGGTAGATAGCCAATAGAAACTGATATAACAGAATCGACAGTACGCTCTGCTTCTTTAGTCCAAGGTTTTATATGTAAATAATAAGTGCCTTTTACTAACCTTACAAAACTATTTTCTATTTGAGCATCACCATTGTTAATTGTAATAGTATTTACAATTACTTTAGAACAACTTTCATTTCCATACAGTGTGATTTCAGCTTTGTTATTATTATACCATTCACCTGTACCGTTAAATCTGCCACTACAGCTGATACGATAAAATCCGTCCTCAGGAAGGGTTACTTTAATTACGGCTGGTTTGAGTTGAGGTACGTCTTCAATTTCGGCTTTAAAAGATGCCTCGGCTAATCCTGTCTTAGCGCTTATGGATTGACTATCCAAGTCGGAATATTTTGTTAGCTTTAATGCAGTTACAGTTTGAGTGTCATCTGCATAAACAGAGATTCCTTTTGCGGTCACGAGCATCATAAATGCAAATGCTAGTACCAAATACTTAGTTAAACTATTTTTTTTCATACACAATCCTCCTTTTTAGGATTATTATGACAAATTAATAGAAATAAATCAATAAAAAAGAAATAAATTACAGAATATTCTATATTCTATATGTCGAGGTTTTTCGTGCAATAATTCTATAAAAGGTCATGTCATTCCAGGCAACCACATTAAATGGTTCTTCTTGATTATTATGTATCTGCTCGGATTTATGAATGAGATCCACTCCATCGTTGTCATCCAAAGAATCCGCGACTAATACATCCACCAAACCGGTATTTTCAAAAAGGTTTCTCCACCAGTTTGCAGTATGCCATTTGTCGAGATCAAATTGCTTCTCATACTCTTTATAAGCTTCTGGTAAGCCATCCTCATACTCCTGTAAAAATCCGGGTACAATGATTCCAATGAGACCACCTGGTTTTACATATTTTATAAGATGCTCTTTGAGATAATTACTATCAGTGACATAGAATAATAGAGAATTGATGCTGACCATGGCATCAAAATAATTTTCTGCGAAAGGAAGATTACTTGCATCTGCACGGATAGGGAAGACAGCCTCCTGTTGTCCCATTTCACAAATACGTCTCCAATTATCTGATGTATTGATCCACAAGTCAGTAGCCCATACCTTTACTTTAAACTCCTTGGCAAGGAAAATGGAGGTTATGGCTTTTCCACAGCCCATATCCAGAACCCGGCCTCCGGGCTTTAAGTCCATCAGCTGACACAGCGCTTCCTGTAACCAGAGACAATGGGAACCCATAGCATTCTCTAAGATCCAGTCAGGATCGTATTGGGACGATAATGGATATCTCTTATTATTCATCATTACTAAGATTTCTTCTCGTGAATATTGCACTTTGTAACCTCCTGTGGTTTACTGTTACTAATAATACGAAAGGATTGTGTTCTTGGAAAAAGCTTTCCGGAATTCAGCAGGTATATGAGAGTAGGATGGAAACACTAGACATTATTGATGAACAGGGCAATCCAACCGGCCAGACCATAGACCGTTCTATTGCTCACAGAATAGGAATTCTGCATCGGACAGCCCATGTATGGCTGTTTCGCATTAAGAATGGTAGAGTTCAGGTGCTCCTTCAGAAACGGAGTAAAAATAAAGATTCTTACCCTGGTTGTTATGATATCTCCAGTGCCGGCCATATACCGGCAGGAGTCGACTTTATTACTTCCGCCCTTCGTGAACTAAAGGAAGAGCTGGGACTGACAGTGGATGTTTCAGAGTTAATTTACTGTGGAAGAAGACGTATTCAATATAAGGAGGAGTTCTATGGGGTTCCTTTCGTAGACAATCAAATTAGTAATGTCTATATGATTTTTAAGGACATAGAAACCTCCATGCTTCTTTTACAGGAGGAAGAAGTAGAGGAAGTAATCTGGATGGATTTTAACCAGTGCCTGAGGGCAGTTGCAGAGAATACAATGCCCCATTGTATCATGCAGGAAGAACTGGACATTCTACAGAGAGCATTAGAACAACAGGGTATTTCGTGGCGTACTGGTAGTAGATAGTACTTTAAAACGCAGTTGGGAAGGGAGTCCTGACTGCTTTTCTTTTGGTGGGAAAGTCAAGTCGAATTCAGCAGCTTTATTCTCCTCTATGTGATAGACTGGGCTTTCGAAGAAACGCCCAGCATATGTTTTTAAAGCATTCGGTACCAGTTCACAGCAAAGCAGAGCATCAGAGTAAGTGTTTAGCTCTGTCCCGATGTCGTAGGTTTTGGCTGGTACAAAGCCAACTCTTTTATAGTAGTCAGGGTCTCCATAGATTATGATGGAGGTGTAGCCCATTTCTCTTGCAAGGACCTTTGTATGCTCAATTAATTTGGTTCCGACTCCCATACCCTGATACTCAGGTAAAACCGAGATTGGACCAAAACAGAGAACAGGGTATGTCTCTCCACTGTCTGTCAACACGCTTGATTTGGTGTACATTATGTTACCGACGATCTTCTCCCCATCTAAGGCAACATAGTCCAGCTCCGGAATAAAATCTACTGAATTACGCATGACATGGACCAGATAATGTTCATCGCATCCTGGTACATGGTGATTCCAAAAGGCCTCTCTTGTAACATTTTCCACTTCTTTATAATCAGTTGGTTGTTCTCTTCGCAAAATAGGTTCCATAGCTATTCTCCTCTCATTTACGCTATCTTAGTTTAATATACCATATTAATTTTGTAATTCCTATATTTTGTGAATAAAAGTAGGGATAGGGGGTATACTTGAGAAAATAAAGGATTATAGAGATGTAAGGAGGGAATGTTATGATAGATAGAGTGAAAAATAGTATCACCTGGAAAAGGTTACAGATTGGATTATATATTGTTGCCATGTTAGCAGTTGCAGCAACCATACAGTTGGTTGTGAACCATAGTTTTTTGGACGAGACCAAGTTAGTTAAGACCTTTGAAAAGACAGAAGCTACTCCTGTTAAAGGAACACTACAGGTAGTTGGCAACTTTGGAGATAAATATCTTACGACAGAGGACAAAGAGAAGCTGATTGATCATGTATCCAGACAGTTGGGAATAAAAGATACCCTAGAGAAAAAAGTAGTAAAAGGCAATACAACCATCAGCGTTGCCGCGAAAGCTCAAAGTGCTGCCGCTACTACAGATATTGAAGCCATCAGTATTACTTCTGGCGAAAATGAACAGATCAAACAGACTACACAATATCTCTATGTTACCATAGACATCTTTGACAATATGTCTAGTGTGCTTGGCTATAAAGACATTATAGAAGATACTTTGGATAAGGTTGGTTTACAGAGTGTAGATTCCTCTATCCTGTTAAACGGAGTTTACCAGGGGAAACTAAGTCTTTTAGATAAAAATAATGTGACAGAACAGATATTAGAGGATCTTCAGGCTGACGTGACGGCAGAAAACCGCTCCAATAGCATCTATACCGTCTATGCATATAGTCCGGACCTAAGTAAATCCCTAGAAATTCAGGGAGAAAAAGTCAACCTCAACATAGGTTTCTCCTACAATGAGGAAAAAGACGAAACCACCCTGTACCTGGCTAGTCCAATCATCAACCAGGATTATTAGAGACTAACAAAAAATAGGCTGCCAAACCTTGGTGCGCCGACTATCCAAAGGGATAAGGCAAACGAAGGGGTAATGGCAGCCTATATTATAGTTATCTCCATCTACGCCTACGCCTATGGTAGCGCATGCGCCGATAGATAAGATCATTATAAAGCATTGACTGTATCAAGAACCGTAGCCAATTTGGTCTTCCGTAAGGATTGAAGTCTGCTATTGTGAGAGAAGGTGTACATTCTAGTCCTTTGCAATGCCTAGGTGAAGCTGACAGAGGATTTGTGTTCATTTCTTCCGCCTGTAATTCAGGATTATCCTTATCCATTTCCATAGCCTGGTTGTAAATATGATCCACTATGGCATCAAGATGTACCTTATCAGGTACTTCATCAAACATACTGCTTCCTTCATATTCTAATTGGTCACACTGATCATCAATCAGTTGTTGAATTCTTTTTGCGGTCTGTGGGTATAGGGATTTGAAGTATTCATAATCCTTTTCCATCTCCCTAAAATCGTCTTGTTGTTCCATGCTATCTCCTTATAAAATCATTCTATATCATTATATGAAGAAGAGATTAGAAGTTGTAATATCCCTATCAAATACTTGAACTTTCCATAAAAAATCGCTACAATAAGACACAGAAACTTGTTTTATATGATAGAACCTATTTGGTTACTTATAGATTGGAGTAAAAGCATGAATCCTAAGCTAAGAGAACTTCTGGAGACAGTGTTAAATATAGAGTTAATTCAGATCATTGGAAGCAATTCCGCAGATAAAGAAAGATGTCAGAAGATAAAGGTTAGACCACTTCTGGTGAAGCAGCAGTTAGTATTTCAGGCCTCGGAATATGTAGGAACAAAGGTACTGCATAAAAATTATGAGAGTCAGGATTTAATCGCCTATATAGAAGAAATGGAGAAGAGTGGCCTTTGGTTTGGCCAGCTTGCTATTGAAACGAAAAGTGAGAATATCAATGTCCTTATGAATAAGAAGGGGACCATTACCATAAAGAGAAAAGGAAAGAACCTGGATAAAACCTTGGCAGAACCGTCTATCCTTGAACATAACCGATCAAAACGGTATATTTTGCCAGAGGGGATACCGGTTCCTTTTTTAATTGATTTAGGGGTTATGACAAAGGAAGGAAAGATTGTCCGTAGCAAATACGACAAATACAAACAGATTAATCGATTCTTGGAATTTGTAGAAGATATTCTTCCAAGCCTGCCAAAGGAAGAGAAGGTGACGATCTTAGACTTTGGTTGTGGAAAGTCATATCTGACTTTTGCCATGTACTATTATTTAAAGGTGCTGCAAGGCTATGAACTACAGATTATTGGCTTAGATCTGAAGGAGGACGTTATCGCCCATTGTAATAAGCTTGCAAGGGATTATGGCTATGATGAGCTACAGTTTTTAGTAGGAGATATTGCCTCCTATGAAGGTGTTAATAAGGTGGATATGGTAGTATCTTTACATGCTTGTGATACAGCCACGGACTATGCGATATTTAAAGCAATCCAGTGGCAGGCCAAGGTCATATTATCTGTTCCATGCTGCCAGCATGAATTGAATAAGCAGATGAAAGACACACCACTGAATCAGCTATTTCGTTATGGCTTGATAAAAGAAAGAAGTGCTGCTTTGTTTACCGATGCCATCAGGGCAAATTTGTTGGAGCAATGGGGCTATAAAACACAGGTGTTAGAATTTATTGATATGGATCACACTCCGAAAAATATACTGATTCGTGGGGTGAAGAAGAATAAAGGAAGAAACACTGGGGCCTCCATGAAATATAAACAGATAAGTGTTGGGAATCAGGCAATACTAAGCTATGAGGAGCTATTACAGACATTTGGCATACAGCCAACCTTAGATAGGTTATTACGAGAATATAAAAAAGAGTTGGAAGAGAGAGTATAAGAGAAAGGCTTAGGGTAAATTATGAAGTACGTAACGCGTGCGCTTATTTTAATAGCGATCTTTGGAGTTTCTGTCTGGTATATGGGGCGTAATATTAAAGAAGAAACTTCTATTTTTGATACAACAGTAGAAATGGGGGAAAGTAGCTTCCCTATCGTCAGTCTCTTAACCGATGGCTACGAAGTCAATATGATGTATGGATATTCAGGTAATATCAATATTGACAATTTTCGTGATGCCATTTTACCACTAGATTCTAATAAAACAGTTAATGTATTAATTAGGCAGAAGGATACTACGGTTAAGAAACTCAGTTATGAGATTACAGAGGTCAATTCAGGAGATATCATCACTCAGGGTTCTTTAAGTGCGATGGAGACTACTGAAGATGGCAAGACCTGTAAGCTCAAACTGGATGGAGATTTTGAAGCTGGTAGGGAGTATTCATTCAAAATTACCTTAGTGACGGACACCAGTAAAAAGATTCACTATTTCTCAAGAATTAAACAGATTGATCATCCATATACCCAGGAGAAATTGGATTTTATCATGGGCTTTCACAACGCCACCTTTGACAGAAACAAGATGGAGAATTATAAAATATATCTGGAAACCAATGCATCATTGGCTCCTGAGGAATTCTCTCATGTCACGATTAATTCTACCATGTCACAGATCGCCTGGGAGAACATGAAACCTGAGGTTCTTACCACTGTTGTACCTACTATTAAGGAAGTGAACGGTGACGGTATGTCAGTAGAACTGACCTACCTTATTAAGAGTGCGGTGTTTGATAAAGATGGTAAGGAGATTATTGGGGAATCTATTTATAAAGTAAAAGAGTTCTATCGCATGCGCTATTTTACCGATGTGATCTATCTATTAGCGTTTAACCGTACCATTGAGGAGATACAGGATATTAGTCAGTATAATCCTCTTAACCAGGCAGAAGGTAACAGGTACCTGACTTTGGGAATCCAACAAAATGACTCTCTGGAGGTATTTCATGATCAGACGAATGACAAGCTTTGTTTTGTTGACCACGGAACGTTGTGGTATGCCTCATTAGAACAAAACAAATTAGTAAAGGTCATATCTTATATGGATACCTCCACAAAGTACTTCCATGGTGGATATGAGCAGACAGATATTAAAGTGTTAAATATTGATAGTGCAGGAAATATAAACTTTATCGTCTATGGTTATATTAATAAGGGAGATTATGAGGGAAGAGTTGGACTCATTCTCTATAAGTATTATGCAGAAGATAATCGAATTGAAGAACAGGCATACATCCCTATGGAGCAGCCGTTTGAGATACTACAGCGAGAACTGGACAATTTCTATTATTTAAGTGAGGTAGATGTTTTCTATTTCTCTATAGATGGTGTGATTTATAGCTATAACATTACGACCCGTAGCTTAGAGGTGATAGCAGAGGACGTTACTACAGATTCCTGTCTGTTGTCACAGGAAGGACAGTATATGGTATGGCAGGATTCTAGCAATATTAAAACCAATACAAAGCTACATTATCTTCATCTAGAGAACGGTGAGACCTTTGATATAAATGCGGAAGCCGGCTCTTCTATTCAATTGGTTGGGGCGGTAGACAATAATTTTGTATTCGGTTATGCCAAAACAGCTAATATTCTTATTACCAAGGACGGAATGGTGACGGTTCCTATGCACCAGTTGCAAATCATGGATCCGATGGGTAAGAATCTAAAGACCTATGAACCAAAGGAAGGCTATGTAAGCAACGTACTGGATAAATCCAATAAACTAGAACTTACGTTGGTGAAAAAGACTTCCGGTGGATATAAAATGGTTGGTACTGATTTTATTGTAAGTAAGATAGATCATACAACTCAAAGTATTTACTCTCATACCACAGTAGTGGGCACAAGTAACAGTGGCTATAATGTTGAGCAGGTCTGTATTGCTTTGCCGGAAGAATATAAACCAAATTCTATGCCAGTAGCGAAAGATACAGAGAATACCATTATTACAGAGGACACATTGATTCACATTAAGAGCAACTCTATTAATGAGTTGAAATATTATGCGTATGGTTATGGGCATGTGATTGATAAATATGACACAGCAGCAGAAGCGATTAAAGTAGCCGATGAAAATATGGGTACAGTAATAGATACAAGGAATCACATCATCTGGGAGAGAGGTGGTACTGGTGTTGCCGGTAGTATTACTACAATCTCCGGAATAAATACAGGTGGCGGAGTAGACAGTATTGGGGCTTGTATCAGTATGGTTCTCAAATATAATCATGTTCAGGTAGATGCGTTTACCTTAAGTAAATCTAATAAGACTATTATGGAACTGTTAGATGAGAATCTAGAATATGAGTCAGTGAATCTATCAGGTGCTTCTCTGAACAATGTTCTATATTATAT
>JAEYRR010000326.1 GCA_023435505.1 Bacillota bacterium
GATTAAGACCATCCTCTCCATCACATTCTATCTCTACCTCGAAGTCGCTTAATTCCAGATAATCCTTCTCTAGCTCCGCTATGGAACGCTCATCCTCTATGATTAATATTTTTTTCATCTACCTTCATCTCCTTCTTTAATGATAATGCTATGGTAGTTCCTATTCCTTCCTTACTGCTTACAGAGATGGTTCCTCCATGATCCTCCACAATCTTTCTGGCAATGGCCAGTCCTAACCCAGAGCCTCCGGTTGAAGAGTTCCTTGAAGAATCTTCCCGATAAAAACGGTCGAAGATCCTATCTTGGTCCTTCTCCTTAATTCCTCTCCCGTTATCTTCTACCTGAATCTCTACAGAATCCTCTGTCTCACTAATCCGAATGTTGATAATTCCCGGCGTCTTGTCCATATATTTTACAGAGTTACCAATAATATTATTGATGACACGCTTCATCTGCTCTGCATCCATCATAATGACCAGATCATGATTGGTGTAATTAAAATACCCGATATCTATATTCTGAACCTCTAGGTCTAACATTAACTCACTGATGCAGTCGGTAAAATACTGATGCAGATTAACCTTCATGAAGTTATAAGGAATGGTATCCGTATCCAGTTTACTATAAAGAGATAACTCATCCACTAGTACAGCCATATCATTGGCCTTTGTATAAATAGTCTTAAGATACTTCTCCCGTCTCTCAGGAGTATCAGCCACCCCGTCTAATATTCCTTCTGTATAGCCTTTAATAGCTGTAATCGGAGTTTTTAGGTCATGGGAGATATTGCTTATTAATTCCTTTGAGTTCTGCTCATATTGGAGCTTTGTATCAATCAGTTCCTTTAATTTTAATCTCATCTCCTCAAAGTCTTGGCATAGTAGCCCTATCTCATCTCTACTGGAGCTCTTTAAGGAATAATTTAAATCCCCATCCTTTATCTTGCAGGTAGCAAGTCTTAGCTTATTAATCGGACGTATCAGGAAACGGTACAGCCAGCCAGTTATAAGAAAGGCTGTCAGGAATATGATAATCAGTAGGGAGATACAAAATTCTATAGCAAAGCCTTTAATCTGAGGAACCAGAGTATTCAGATTAGTAACGACAAAAAGACTGTATTCATGGTCATTCAGATAGACATCCTGCTGCTTTAACAGATAGGAGGTCTGTCCATTTAAATAGTAGCCTCCATCCGCTTCTACCGTATAATCTCCAAATGCAGGAAGAGATGCTTCTAACATCTCTTGGTCAATACTACTGCCGGAAAAAATAATCTCTCCATCCTTACGAACCACCAAAAACGAGTATTTACTGAATAAGCGTTGATTCAATTCCTCAAACTTATTTTCTTTGATTAGATTAGCGGGCTCCTTTAGAGCTTCTACCTTAATCTCATTATAAACATCTCTGGTAACATTGTTTAGCATTCGAATAGGATTTCGGATTACATCCAGACTACCTCCTCTGAAATCATAGGTTTTCTCAATAGATTTTAGTTGCTGCTTTATAAGCAGGCTACTGGTCCCTATAATAAGAGTAACAGGCAATATAACAGTAAGTAAAAAAGCTACTAACAGCTTTATTCTCAGTTTCATAAAATCACACTTTCGTTATGGTTTCATAGTGTCTGACCAAAATCTACACTAATTGAATCTATTATATCATAGTCCTTCTTTCTATACATATAAACAAATTCTTAGGATTCTAAAGCTTTTATAAATTACTCTTGACGTATGCAAAAAAAACAGTTAATCTATTGTGGTAATATAAATATAGTTAATATCTTATTTGGAGTGGCGGAGAGTGAAGGCTCTATGAAACCACGGCAACCCCTTAAATGGAAGGTGCCAATCTGAGCGAGAAATCGAACAATAAGATGATTTGATAGTAGAGTAATCAAGTTCATCTTAGGATGGGCTTATTTTTTTGTAATAAAAAGCACAAACTGAGATTACACAACATTAAATCGTTGATCTATGATAAGGTGTTATCTGTGTTACTAAAGGAGGTTTTTTAATGGAAAAATATTTATTTACATCAGAATCTGTAACAGAAGGTCATCCAGATAAAATATGTGACCAGATATCCGATGCGGTACTGGACGCTTTGTTAGCTCAAGATCCTATGAGCCGTGTAGCCTGCGAGACAGCAATTACTACTGGTCTTGTTCTGGTTATGGGAGAAGTAACCACTCAGGGATATGTAGACATCCAGAAAATTGTACGAGATACCATCCGTGAAATCGGATATGATCATTCTGAATATGGCTTTGATGCCAATACTTGTGGAGTAATGGTTGCCCTAGATGAACAATCCGCTGATATTGCCATGGGCGTTGATAAAGCTTTAGAAGCACGTGGTGGTGAACTATCCGATGCTCAGATTGAAGCCATTGGAGCCGGCGACCAGGGTATGATGTTCGGTTTTGCCAGCAATGAGACTGAGGAGTATATGCCTTACCCAATCTCCTTAGCACACAAGCTAACTAAGAGACTGTCTGAGGTTCGTAAGAACGGTACTCTTCCTTACCTTCGTCCAGATGGTAAGTCTCAGGTAACCGTTGAATACGATGAAAACGGAAAGCCAATTCACTTAAATGCAGTGGTTCTTTCCACTCAGCATGATGAGGCAGTAACTCAGGAACAGATTCATAAGGATATTAAGCAACACGTATTTGATGTAATTCTTCCTGAAGAATTAGTGGATGAGAAAACTAAGTTTTTCATCAATCCTACCGGCCGTTTTGTTATCGGTGGACCTAATGGAGACAGTGGTCTGACTGGTCGTAAGATTATTGTAGATACCTACGGTGGATACGCTCGTCACGGCGGCGGTGCCTTCTCCGGTAAGGATTGCACAAAGGTAGACCGTTCTGCTGCTTATGCAGCCCGCTACGTAGCCAAAAACCTGGTTGCTGCTGGTTTAGCAGACAAATGTGAGATTCAGCTTTCCTATGCCATTGGTGTAGCTTCTCCTACTTCTATTAACGTAGATACCTTTGGTACTGGTAAACTAGAAGATGCTAAGTTGGTTGAGATTGTACGTGAACACTTTGACTTACGTCCAGCTGGAATTATTCAGATGTTAAACCTAAGAAGACCTATCTATAAACAAACTGCTGCTTACGGACATTTTGGTCGCAATGACCTCCATCTTCCTTGGGAAGCACTTGATAAAGTAGATGAATTAAAGGCTTATTTATAAGATAATAAAGTGGCTCTGTTCCTCTAGAAGGATGCAGAGCCACTTTTTCATACTATAAAATTCTAAACAACCAACTGTTACATTACTCGTTCGGTATAACCGATATCAGCTGCTCAGAACTACTTTGCTTTATGTAGAAGACATTGTTAACCCCTTCCCCTATCTTTATATGTTCACCGTTATGATAGAGATACAAATCTCCTCGATATACATTTCTATCATAATCAAGCAGATATGCGATTATACCATTCGCTATTATCGAAAAAGTATCTATATTTTCTA
>JAEYRR010000258.1 GCA_023435505.1 Bacillota bacterium
CTCTTTGGTATTCTTGGTCGCCTAGCAAAATACTCGATATGAGATAAGGATACCAGTTTATAGAGATTTACACGACCAGTATCATTTTTTGCTAATATAATCCCATGATAAGTAGGCATCTTCTTAATAGCCTCTGGCGTCAGCTTTGAGGCCTCATTGATTCCCTCCATGGTAGAAATGTTCTGTTCTTTTAACATCTCAATGAACTTAATAAAGATTTCTGCAGTAGCCTCTGCATCATCTACCGCCCTGTGGTGGTTCTCTAAGGATATCCCGAGCTCTTTGGCCACAAGGTTTAACTTATATTTAGAAAGATTTGGCAGTAAGAATCTCGCCATACTCACTGTATCTATAACGGTATAATCAATGTCCATATCAATAAGCTTACCCTTGGCTGTAATAAAGCCTACATCAAAGGAAGCATTGTGGGCTACTAGCACACAGTCCTTACAGAAGTCTAAAAATTGTGGCAGAATCTCTTCTATCCCTAATGCATCCCTTACATCCTCATCTGTAATACTCGTAAGCTCTGTAATACGCCCAGGAATCTGTACTCCAGGATTTACAAAGGTAGAAAAACGATCTACTATCTTGCCATTTAGTACTTTCACTGCACCTATTTCTATAATATGATTAATGCTGGAGTCAAAGCCGGTAGTTTCCAAATCGAACACCACACAAGGTGCATTAAGATCCTGGCCCTTACTGTTTTCTACAATCTGCTTCGTATCATCCACCAGATAAGCTTCCATTCCATAGATGATTTTTAACGGGGAATTCTTATCAATGGCATGGTTGGCTTCTGGGAAGGACTGAACAACCCCGTGATCAGTAATAGCGATAGCAGGATGTCCCCATTCCAGTGCTCGCTTAATAAGCGGCTTTACATTAGTCACCGCATCCATATCACTCATAACGGTATGGCAATGAAGCTCTACTCGCTTTTCCTCACTGTTGTCCATACGCTTTGTAGTAAAATCAGAGGTCTTCTTAATCCCTGTTACAGAACCAATACTGATTTCCTTGGAATAACTATCATACATCGCCATTCCTTTTAACAGCACAAAATTCCCCTTCGCTAAAGCTGCCATGGTATCTGGTGCATCCTCAGCATTCAAAAACAGCTTAACGCTAATACTATCTGTAAAATCAGTCAAAGAAAATATATACAGTGTCTTCTCATTCCGAAGCTCCCTAGCCTCAGTAGTTACAATTTTACCATGAACGACTACTTCTCCGATCTCATCCTGAATGTCTATGATAGACACTAGATCCCCTTCAAAATTACGTCCGTATACAACACTTGGATCTTCCGGAAGCTTTCGCTTAGGTGTATACGGGCTTTTCTTGTCATTACCGAATTTCCGTAAGAAGCTACCATCTTTCTTATCACCATTGTTAACAGCTCCGGCATTCTTTTGTTTTTCCCCTCTTACTTTGGAGTTCTCAGGATTCTTTGTCTTCTCTTCTTTAGGAGTATCCTTCTTTTCTCCTGCAACAACTGCTTCTTCTTTAAACAGACGCTTATGTTTTTCCATAGCATCGTTATAATCCTCTTGCTCCTCTTTCTTCTTAGGGGGATAAAGTTCCTGGTTCACATAAATTATTAAGCCAAAACGCTCCTCCATTACAGAAGTTAGGAATTTACTTAGCATCTGGAAATATGTTTTGGAGATAAAATTATCTTCCATCTTTATCGTAATGGTATTATCCTTAATCAAATATTGTTCGTTACTGATATACAAAGAGAGAATCGTACTCTTTTCCTTCAGCTCTTCACTGATGGTTTTTTTATATCGTTTCATAACCTCAGTTAGGCTATTGTTATACTTCAGATTGTAATGTTCCTTCAGTTCAATAGACCAACCTGGGAAAAGTCTTCTTTCCATCTGCTTTTCCATCGTCCTCATATACTGATAGGGAATGATATTCTCACTGTCTATACTAACGGTAATGATCTTCTTAGCCTGTATAAGAGTAACCTTCGTTACCTCGACAAACTGAAACAACTCCATCAGCTTCTGATGTACCTCAAATTGATCAAATGAATCAAAAAATAACATAGTTTCCCCTCTTTACACTACTTCTTCCAATTATCAAGCTCCAAACGAAGTTCATCTAACAATGATTCTTCAGGAACCTTCTTGATGACCTCACCCTTTTTAATAATCAAACCTTCTCCACGACCGCCTGCGATACCGATATCAGCTTCCTTTGCCTCTCCCGGTCCATTCACCACACAGCCCATAACAGCTACCTTAATGTCAAGGTCATAGCTCTGTACTAAGGCTTCCACTTGATTTGCAAGGGCAATCAAATTAATCTGTGTCCTTCCGCAGGTCGGACAAGATACAACTTCCACTCCACCTTTTCTCAGTCCCAGACTCTTCAGTATAACCTTGGCTGTCTTAATCTCTTCTGTAGGGTCTCCTGTCAGAGAAACACGAATGGTATTTCCAATTCCCTCATACAAAATAATGCCAAGTCCAACACTTGATTTTACATTACCGGAGTGAAGGGTACCGGATTCCGTTATTCCCACATGAAGTGGATAGGCCGTCTTTTCTGCAATAAGCTTATGAGCCTTAACACACATCAATACATTGGAGGATTTAATACTAATTACCAAATTGTCATATCCTAAGTCTTCTACCATAGTTACTTTATCTAAGGCACTTTCCACGATTCCTTCAGCAGTGACCTTACCATATTTCTCTAAGATATGTTTTTCCAAGGAACCGCTATTAACGCCGATTCGTATTGGGATTTCTCTTTCCTTTGCCATGTCCACAACTGCCTTTACACGGTCAGCAGAGCCAATATTACCAGGATTGATACGAATCTTATCTGCTCCGTTTTTCATCGCTTCCAATGCCAGACGATAATCAAAATGAATATCTGCCACCATAGGTATATGAACTCGTTTTTTGATCTTTCCAAAAGCCTCTGCCGCTTCCATATTAGGCACTGCCAGACGGATGATGTCGCAACCGGCATCTTCCAATCTCAAGATTTGTTCCACGGTAGCGTTCACATTTTCCGTCATTGTATTTGTCATGGATTGTATTAAAATAGGATTATCGCCACCAATAAATCTGTCACCAATCCTAATGATCTTTGTTTCATTTCTTAACATAAGTTGTTCTCCTTTACTGGGTTGTACTTACCTTCGATTATTATACCACAATTCTATAGAAAAATGAATTTAAGTTACGGGCCTCATAAAAAACTGCATCCCCTCATACAAGCATCAAATACCTTTGCTTCTCGGATAACAAGCACTTCGTGCTTGGCTCGTTGTTAACAC